>NZ_PJJK01000086.1:0-37508 GCF_002929785.1 Cryobacterium sp. Y62
AACGCATCCACTGAAGACGGCCGTCACCACGCGAATCATGCGGGTGGCGACCGTCTTTTGCGTACTCTGCACGCTCCGGCGACTCGCCGATCGAGGCGCGAGATTGCGAGCGATCGAGATCCCCGAGCTGCGCGGGCTACTCGCGGCGGGTGGCGTCTTGCACTTCGCCGACGAGCTCCTCGATGATGTCCTCGAGAAAGAGCACCCCGGTGGTCTCGCCCTCTGCGGTGAACGAGCGCGCGAGGTGCGCGCCAGAGCGACGCATGGTGGCGAGGGCATCTTCGAGGTCGGTGTCTTCAAAGATCGAAATCAGGGCACGGATGCGTTTGGCCGGAATCCGCCCCGAGTAGCTGTCCGGTTCGGCGAGAGTTGCAGCACCGGCAGACGCCATATCGAGGTCGAGAATGTCCTTCAAATGCACGTATCCGGTGAGATACCCCTCAGCATCGGCCAGCACATACCGCGAGAACCCGTGGCGGGTGACGGCCCTCTCTACATCGGCCGGGGTAGCCGACTCGGGCAAGCTGACCAGTTTGGACAGGCCAACGGCGACATCGCGCACCTTGAGGTTGGTGAACTCGAATGCCGCGGTCAGGGCGCCGGTCCCGTCGCTGAGCACACCTTCCTTTGTGGACTGTGTGATGATCGTGGCGACCTCGTCGAGCGTGTAAGCACTCGTCGCCTCGTTCTTCGGCTGCACGCCAAACAGGCGCAGCGCACCATTCGCGCAGGCGTTGAGTGTGACGATTACTGGGCGAAAGACGCGCGCGACGAACACGAGCGGCGGAGCAAGCAGCAACACGGCCTGGTCGGGGACCGAGAAGGACAGGTTCTTCGGTACCATCTCACCGAACACCACATGCAGGTAGGACACCAGCAGCAGCGCGACGATGAAGGCGATCGTGCCGATCAGAGCCTCGGGCAGGCCGGTCAGAGCCAGCGGCACCTCGAGCAGATGGTGGATCGCCGGTTCGGAGACGTTCAAAATGAGCAGCGAACAGACCGTGATGCCCAGTTGGGAGGTCGCGAGCATGAGCGTTGCGTGTTCCATCGCCCAGAGTGCGGTTTTGGCACTGCGTTTTCCGGCTTCGGCGAGCGGTTCGATCTGCGAGCGGCGCGCCGAAATGACGGCAAATTCGGCTCCGACGAAGAAAGCGTTGGCGGCGAGCAGCACGACCAACCAGGCAAGTCCGGCCCAGTCGCTCATCGGTCACTCACCTTCCTTCGATCAGTCTTGGGTTCGGGCGATGATGCCGGTTCCGGTATCATCTCCGGAGTGAAACGCAGTCGGTCGATGCGACGCCCTTCCAGGCGCTCAACGGTGAGGAATCCGCCCTGCACCGGCACACAGTCGCCGATGACCGGCAACCGCCCCAGCTCACTCATCACAAAACCAGCCACCGTCTCGTAGGGTCCCTGTTCCGGCACGATGACACCGGTGCGATCGAGCAGTTCATCCGGCCGCAGCATGCCGGGAAAGGTCAGCGAGTCGGGCGAGCGCACGACGCCAGCCCTGGCCCGGTCGTGCTCGTCGGCGACCTCACCGACCAGTTCCTCGACCAGGTCCTCCAGCGTGACGACGCCGGCAGTTCCGCCGTATTCGTCGACGACGATCGCCATCTGATAGCCACGACCGCGCAACTCGCCGAGAAGGTCGTCGAGCTTCATCGTTTCGGGCACGCGAACCGGGTCGGTCTGCAGAGCAGACACCGGCACATCCGCTCGCCGATTGCGCGGCACGGCCACCGCCTGCTTGACGTGCACGACACCCGCGACGTCGTCGACGCTCTCGTCGACGACCGGGAACCGGGAAAAACCGGTGGAGCGCGCGAGGTCGATAATGTTCTGTGCCGAATCGGTACGGTGGATACTCGCGACCCGCGGGCGCGGCGTCATGACATCGGAGGCGGTGTGTCCAGAGAACATCAGCGTGCGGCGCAGGAGGGTCGCGGTGTCTTTCTCGAGCAGCCCTGCGCTGGCCGACCGGCGCACGAGCGAGGAGAGCTCTTCAGCGGTGCGGGCACCCGAGAGCTCCTCCTTGGGTTCGATGCCGAACGCGCGCAACAGGCCGTTGGCGCTGTTGTTGAGCACGAGCACGGCCGGTTTGAACACGGCGGTGAACACGGTCTGAAACGGAATGACCAACCGAGCGGTCGGAATCGGCAACGCGAGCGCAAAATTCTTCGGGACCAATTCGCCGATGACCATCGACACGAGGGTCGCCGAGACGATGGCGATCGTGGTGCCGAAGACAGGAACCAGGTCAACCGGCAGCCCGGCCGCGGTAAGCGGGCCCCGCAGCAGGGACGAGAGGGCTGGTTCGATCGTGTAGCCGGTCAGCAGAGTGGTCAGGGTGATGCCCAATTGCGCACTCGACAGGTGAGTGGAGGTGATTTTCAGCGCCGCGATGGTCATAGCGAGACGGGTTTCCCCGCGATCGCGTCGCGCTTCAAGGTCGGCGCGATCGAGATTCACCAGGGCAAATTCACTGGCGACGAAGATGCCCGTTCCCACCGTGAGGATGAGGCCGAACCCGAGCATGATCAGCTCAGACAAGGATTTCACCGCCGGCAGTCACGGGCAAGAGTTTGTGAGACGAGGGTTCAGCGGTGGGAGGGTCATCCATTATTCCTCCGAGTATACCGGGCGCACCTGCCTGCGCGCCCGGTCACACCAGCCAGCACCGTACAAAAGCCACCCGGGGTACTGGGGTACACCTACCAGGAGACCGGCAGCGCCTTGCCCTCTTCGTACCCGGCCGCCGACTGGATGCCGACGAGCGCTTTCTCGTGAAAGTCGGCGATGGTGGTAGCACCGGCGTAGGTGAACGACGAGCGCACGCCCGAGGTGATCATGTCGAGCAGGTCCTCGATCGACGGCCGCAGCGGGTCGAGGTAGATCTTCGAGCTCGAGATTCCCTCCGCGAACAGGGTCTTGCGGGCGAGGTCGTAGGCGTCGAGGCGCTCGAAGCGCGCCTGTACGGCCTTGGTCGAGGCCATTCCCCAGCTTTCCTTGTAGAGCGCGCCGCGGGCATCCGTGTTTAACGTCCCTGGCGCCTCGGTCGTGCCGGCGAACCAGGAACCGATCATGACGGATGCCGCTCCAGCGGCCAATGCGAGGGCCACGTCTCGCGGGTAGCGCACTCCCCCGTCGGCCCAGACGTGCGCGCCGTGCTCACGCGCCGCGGTGGCCGTTTCGAGCACGGCCGAGAACTGGGGCCGGCCAACGGCGGTCATCATGCGGGTGGTGCACATGGCGCCGGGGCCGACTCCCACCTTGATGATCGTGGCGCCGGCGCCGACCAGGTCGCGCACTGCATCCTTGGTGACGACGTTGCCGGCCACGATCGGAAGCCCGAGGTTCAGGTCGGCGACGATACCGAGGGCGCGCAGCATGGCGTCCTGGTGGCCGTGCGCGGTGTCGATCACCAGAATGTCGACGCCGGCGGCAGCGAGGGCGCGGGCCTTGGCGGCGACGTCGCCGTTGATGCCGAGCGCGGCAGCAACCTTGAGCCGGCCGTGGGCGTCCAGTGTCGGCTGGTACAGGGTGGAACGCAGGGCACTCTTGCGGCTAAGCGTTCCAACCACGGTGCCGTGGTGCAGCACTGGCGCGAAATCAATGTCGGCCTCGGTCATCAGATCGAAGGCGCGGCGCGGCCCCTCGACATCGTCGGCATCGAGCGCGGCGAGTTCACCGTGCAGCAGATCGCCGAGGCGCGCATCGGGTAGCGCGGTCGCCAGCCGGCTGGCGACGATGCAGCCCAGGTAATCTCCATCGGTGGAGTGGATGACAATTCCCTGGCCAGGCGAGGCCGGAACCTGTCGCAGGGCCATCTCGACGGTGTCGTCCGGGGCGAAAGTGAACGGCGTGTCGAAACGAACCGATTGGTCTTTAACCCAGCGAATAGCGGCATCGAGGTCCTGCAACGGCATGTCCTGCGGGAGCACCCCGAGACCCCCGCGGCGGGCCAGCGAGGCAGCCAGGCGCGGTCCGGTTACCGAGTTCATATTCGCCGAAATGATCGGAATCGTCGCACCCGTGCCGTCATTCGGGGCCAGAGAGACGTCCAAACGACTGGTGACAGCCGATTGGCCGGGCACTAAAAACACATCGGAGTAGGTCAAATCATGGCCGGGCGTCGTTCCATAGAACTGCATACCAAGAACGCTAGCCGTTCGACACGGTGTTAGTGGTCGCGTGGGATGGGATTAGGCTGGTCAATAAGACTGACCTGGCGGTCACGATCGTCAGCGACAGGCTCAATGAAAGCGCAGAATGACCCGGCAACGGACCTTGCCGAGGGCATCCAAATTCAAAGCAGAGAGTGGGCGATCCCACGGTGTCAAGCCAGGTAACCGGTGGAGCTTCTGACGAGACAACGTCAGGCGAATTCGGAGCAAACGAGTGGCTCGTTGACGAATTATACGAACGATTCCTGATCGACAAGAACTTGGTTGATGAGTCGTGGTGGCCGGTGTTGGAGAGCTATCACCAGACCGCGAATACTCCCATTCCAGCGGATGCTACCTCCGCAGCAACTCCAGCAGCATCCGTTTCACCGGCGCCGACCGCCGCCGCAGTAGTGCCCGACACAGTAGCGCCCGCCGCCGCACCGGTCGCCGCCACACCAGCAGGAGCACCGGCAGTACCGGTAACCGAGAATCAGCCGACGGCCCGCACTACCTCGAGCGCGCCGAAGCCGGCTCCGGTTCCCGCCGACGCCCCCGTCACTAGCCCGCAGACCATCGTTACCGACGAGTCAGCGCCGGTCAAGCAAGACAAGGTCTCGCCGCTGCGCGGCATGGCGAAGTCGCTCGCGACCAACATGGTCACGAGCCTGACAGTGCCGACCGCGACCAGCGTGCGCACTATTCCGGCCAAGCTGCTCATCGACAACCGCATCGTCATGAACAACCACATGAAGCGGGCACGCGGCGGCAAGGTCAGTTTCACCCACCTGATCGGCTGGGCGCTGATTCGCGCGCTCAAGATGTTCCCCAGCCAAAACGTTTACTACAACGAGATCGACGGCAAGCCCTCGGTCGTCGCCCCGGCCCACGTTGGCATGGGCCTGGCCATCGACATGCCCAAGCCCGACGGCACCCGCGCTTTGCTGGTTCCGGCCATCAAGCGTGCCGACACCATGACCTTCGGTGAATACCTAGCCGCATATGAGGACCTCGTCACCCGCGCCCGCCAGAATAAACTCACCGCCGACGACTTCGCCGGCGCGACGCTGTCGCTGACCAATCCGGGCGGCATCGGCACCGTGCACTCCGTGCCCCGCCTCATGAAGGGCCAGGGCTGCATCATCGGCGCCGGCGCCCTCGATTACCCAGCCGAGTTCCAGGGCTCGAGCGTCAAGACACTCACCGGCCTGGCCATCTCCAAGACCATCACTCTCACCAGCACCTACGACCACCGTGTCATTCAGGGTGCCGGTTCCGGCGAGTTCCTCAAGATCGTGCACGAGCTTTTGATCGGTCAGCACAATTTCTATGAAGAGATCTTTTCGGCGCTGCGCATTCCGTACGACCCGATCCACTGGGCTCCTGACATCAGCGTCGACCTCGCAAGCGCCGTCGACAAAACCGCCCGCGTTCAGGAACTGATCAACTCGTTCCGCGTGCGCGGCCACCTGATGGCCGACATCGACCCGCTCGAGTACTCGCAGCGTAGCCATCCCGACCTCGACATCGCCACACACGGGCTCACCTTCTGGGACCTCGACCGGTCCTTTGTGACCGGCGGTTTCGGATCAAAGCGCCAGATGCAGCTGCGCGATATTCTTGGTGTGCTGCGCGACTCGTATTGCCGCACCACTGGCATCGAGTACATGCACATCCAGGATCCGGCCCAGCGCAAATGGGTGCAGGAAAAGATGGAGAAGTCGTACGTCAAACCCACGCACCACGAGCAGATGCGCATTCTGGGCAAGCTCAACGAAGCCGAGGCGTTCGAGACGTTCCTGCAAACCAAGTACGTCGGTCAGAAGCGTTTCAGCCTCGAGGGCGGCGAGTGCACCATTCCGCTGCTCGATACGATTCTGCAGGGCGCTGCCGAGCAAGGCCTCGACGAGGTCGCGATCGGCATGGCGCACCGTGGCCGGCTGAACGTGCTTACCAACATCGCCGGCAAGACTTACGGCGAAATCTTTCGCGAGTTCGAGGGTACCCAGGACCCCCGCACCGTGCACGGCTCGGGCGACGTGAAGTACCACCTCGGCACCACGGGTATGTTCCGTGGTGAGGACGGCGCCGAGATTCCGGTCTCGCTCGCCGCGAACCCCTCGCACCTCGAGGCCGGCGACGGCGTGCTTGAAGGTATCGTGCGCGCCAAGCAGGACCGTAAGCCGATCGGCACCTTCTCTACCCTGCCCATCCTCATCCACGGCGATGCCGCGATGGCCGGTCAGGGCGTTGTGTTCGAAACCCTGCAGATGTCCCAGCTGCGCGGCTACCGCACCGGCGGCACAATCCACATTGTGGTCAACAACCAGCTCGGATTCACCACCCTGCCACAGGATGCCCGCACCAGCGTCTACGCCACCGACGTGGCCAAGACCATTCAGGCGCCGATCTTCCACGTCAACGGCGATGATCCAGAAGCCGTGGTGCGGGCCGGCGAACTCGCCTTCGCCTACCGTCAGGAATTCAAGAAAGATGTCGTCGTCGACCTCATCTGCTACCGCCGTCGTGGCCACAATGAGGGCGACGACCCCTCAATGACCCAGCCGTTGATGTACAACCTGGTCGAAGCCAAGCGCAGCGTGCGCAAGCTTTACACCGAGGCGCTGGTCGGCCGTGGCGACATTACCGAGGAAGAATACGAAGCCGCCCACCGCGACTTCCAGGACCGCCTCGAACGTGCGTTCCTCGAGACCCACGCCGCGCAAACCGCGTCGATCCCGATCATCACGCCCGAAGTGGCTGCGAAGGCCAAGGCCGACGCCGAGGCACAAGCGCGTGAGGATGCCGCTGGCGAACCAGAGACCACCGGTGTTCCAGAGAGCGTCATTCACCTGATCGGGGACGCGTTCAACAACAAGCCGGTCGGCTTCACCGTGCACAACAAGCTGCAGCAGCTCTTGCAAAAGCGTCTCGACATGAGCCGTAACGGCAACATCGACTGGAGCTTCGGCGAGCTGCTCGCGCTCGGCTCACTGTTGGTCGAGGGTACCCCGGTGCGGTTCGCCGGACAGGATGCCCGCCGCGGCACGTTCGTGCAACGTCACGCGGTGCTGCACGACCGGGTGAACGGCCAGGAATGGCTGCCACTGGCCAATTTGAAAGACAACCAGGCTCGATTCTGGATCTACGACTCGCTGCTGAGCGAATTCGCCGCGATGGGCTTCGAATACGGCTACTCGGTGGAACGCGCCGACGCCCTCGTGCTCTGGGAAGCCCAGTTCGGTGACTTCGCCAATGGGGCACAGAGCATCATCGACGAGTTCGTGTCCTCGGCCGAGCAGAAGTGGGGTCAGCGGTCATCCGTTGTGCTGCTGCTGCCGCACGGTTATGAGGGTCAAGGGCCCGACCACTCGTCGGCCCGGATCGAACGATTCTTGCAATTGTGCGCCGAAGAAAACATGACGGTGGCGCGTCCGTCGACGCCGGCGTCGTATTTTCACCTGCTGCGCCGCCAGGCGTATATGCGCCCGCGTCGTCCGCTGATCGTGTTCACGCCCAAGTCGATGCTGCGGCTGCGCGGCGCAACGAGCGCCGTTGCCGAACTGACCAGCGGCAAGTTCGAGACGGTGATCGACGACGCGCGCATTGCCGACAAGGGCGCTGTCAAGAGGGTGCTGTTCATGGCTGGCAAGATCTACTACGACCTGCTGAACGAACTCGGGAAGAACCCGAACCCCGAGATCGCCCTCGTGCGCGTCGAGCAGTTCTACCCGCTGCCCGCCGTTGAACTGAAGAACGTCGCTGCCCAGTATCCGAATGCCGAACTGGCCTGGGTGCAGGACGAGCCGGAGAACCAGGGTGCCTGGCCGTTCTTCTATCTGGAGACCAACAAGCTCGGCCCGCGGGCCATGCGGCTGTTCTCCCGTCCGGCGTCGGCCTCGCCGGCGGCCGGTTCGGCCAAGCGTCACGCGGTCGAGCAGGCCAAGCTGCAGCGCGATGCGCTGACTTTGTAGCAGGAGCCCGTGAGAACAGGGAGAGTGACGACAGTCACTCTCCCTGTTCTGTATCGACGCAAGCTAGGCGTTGCCTGGGGGTTGCAGCATCCGCTCTCCCGCTGACCATGCGTTGCCAAGGTACACCGACGGTTCTAAGCTCTGGTCAAAGCTCGCCGCGTCCCCGACGGGCGCGCTACAGCCGTTTGAGTACGTAGACGCGCCGGCGGTGTTGCGGGAGCCGTAAGACTGCGACTTCATGTCCCTTGATCAGGTCGCCGACCCGACCGGCGCTGTTTTTTTGTTTGGGCAGTCCCGATCGCCCCGAGCCTGACCGGTTAGTGCGACGCCTGCAGGGCACGCAGCTTCAACAGAACCTGGTCGCGCAGAACTTCGGGCGCGGTTTCCTTGCAGGCACGCTGCATCACCTCTGTCATAGTGCGTCCGACCAGGTGCTCAGCGCTACAGTCGGTGCACGTCGCCAGATGCTCCTGAATGTCGGCCGCGTCGTCCTTGCGGAGTTCGTTGTGCAGGTATTCTTCGAGTTCGGCCTTGGCCTTCTCGCAACCACAATCGGTCATTTGTTTGCGCTCCCGGATGTTTTCTGGCCCTGCCCTAGTCCTCGCTCGGCCGCGTAACCGGCCAGGAGCTCGCGCAGGAGTCGCCGGCCACGATGCAGGCGGCTCATTACTGTGCCAATGGGTGTTTTCATAATTTCAGCGATCTCCTGGTAGGAGAAGCCTTCGACGTCGGCGAAGTACACGGCGAGTCTGAAGTCTTCGGGAATGGACTGCAGGGCGTCTTTGACAGCGCTGTCCGGTAGGTGGTCGATGGCCTCGGCCTCAGCCGACCGTCCTGACGTGGCGGTCGTTGATTCGGCCCCGCCCAGCTGCCAGTCTTCGAGCTCATCAATGGTGCCCTGATAGGGCTCACGCTGCCTCTTGCGGTACTGGTTGATAAAGGTGTTGGTGAGGATACGGTAGAGCCAGGCCTTGAGATTGGTGCCCTGCTCGTACTGCGCGAACGCGGCGAAAGCCTTGACAAAGGTCTCTTGCACGAGGTCCTGAGCATCGGACGGGTTGCGGGTCATTCGCATGGCGGCCGCGTACAATTGGTCGAGAAAAGGCAGAGCCTGTTCTTCGAACAGCCCGCGCGTCTGCTCGCGCAGCTCGGCCTTGGTCGGTGCAACCAGTTCTGTGTCGTCAATCGGAAGAGATTCCGAATTCGTTTCGTGGGTCGTCGTGTCGTCGCTCGCCGTGCCATCACTTGCACGGGTAGCCGAATTCACGGGCGTGTCTGAAGTCATCACGGGCAATTCTAGGCCGTTCCCCACGGCCAGGGGTCGTTCTAGCAGCATCGACACCGTCGCGGGCCTCCCTCAGATTGATATCACCGACTACTGTGATAACCGATGTTGATCTCGAGATATTCCAAGCCGGAGTTCGATCCGTACGGCGACAACTCACCGACCGAAGCGGATGTCTGGTGGCCGGCGCCGACCACCGGCGCGCCATTGCAGGCGGTGCTGGCTCTGCCGGGCTCAAAAAGCCTGACCAACCGGGAGCTCGTCGCGTCCACTCTCGCCAGTGAACCGTCTCTGCTTCGCGCGCCACTGCATTCGCGCGACAGCGATCTCATGGTCGATGCCCTGCGGCAGCTCGGCGCCACAATCGAGGCCGTTGCGGGCGACGGGACCTTCGGCGCGGACCTGCTGGTGACCCCGCCCGAGGAGTTGCTTGGCTCTACCACGATCGATTGCGGCCTGGCCGGCACGGTTATGCGCTTTCTACCGCCGCTGGCAGCTCTCGCTCTCGGTCCGACGACATTCGACGGCGATGCCGGTGCGCGCCGCCGGCCGATGGGGCCCATCATCGGCGCCCTGCGCGACCTCGGCGGCGATATCAACGACGATGGTAAGCGAGCCCTGCCCTTCACCGTGCACGGCCGTGGAGCGGTCGCTGGCGGCGCCGTGACCATCGACGCTGGCAGCTCGAGCCAGTTCGTGTCGGGGTTGCTGCTGGCCGGCGTACGCTTCGAAGAGGGGCTGCACCTCACCCACTCCGGCGAACGGCTGCCGAGCCTGCCGCACATCGAGATGACAATTGAGGTGCTGCGCGCGCGCGGCGTCGACGTTTCTACGCCGAACGTCGGCGAGTGGATCGTCACACCCGGTCGTCTGGCCGGTCGCACGGTCGATATCGAACCCGATTTGTCGAACGCGGCGCCCTTTCTCTGCGCCGCGCTCGTGGCCGGCGGCAGTGTCACCATCACTGGCTGGCCGGCCAAAACCACTCAGGTCGGCGCCGACCTCGCGCGGCTGCTGCCGCTGTTCGGCGCCATCGTCACGCGCGACGGTGACCGGCTCACCGTCACCGGAGGCGAGCACATCGTCGGCGTCGACCTCGATCTTTCCACCGGCGGCGAACTCGCCTGCACCCTCACCGCCCTCGCCGCCCTGGCCGAGTCGCCGAGCACGATCACCGGTATCGGGCACATTCGCCACCACGAGACCGACCGTCTCTCCGCGCTGGCGACCGAGATCAACCGTCTGGGCGGCAAGGTCACCGAGCTGCCCGACGGCCTGCAGATTGAGCCCGCGCCCCTGCACGGCGGCCAGTGGCTCAGCTACGACGACCACCGCATGGCGACGGCCGGGGCGCTGATCGGCCTCGCCGTACCCGGTGTT
Source organism: Cryobacterium sp. Y62 (assembly GCF_002929785.1). Classification (NCBI taxonomy): domain Bacteria; kingdom Bacillati; phylum Actinomycetota; class Actinomycetes; order Micrococcales; family Microbacteriaceae; genus Cryobacterium; species Cryobacterium sp. Y62. Next base: position 10,809 of record NZ_PJJK01000086.1, read on the forward strand.
GACGTCAAGAACATCGGTACGACCGCGAAGACGCTCCCGCAGTTTCCCGAGTTGTGGCACGCGATGATCTCCGAAGCGGCGCTGTAGATGCCGCTGGTGCCGCCCGCTGACGGTTCTGAAGGACTTGAAGGTTCTGACGATCTTGCCGAGGACCTCGCCGGCGATCCCGGCGACACCTGGTGGGCCTTGGCCGACGACGACGAACCGGAGTTCGACGAGTCGAGCGTGCGCGTGCGTCCCGGCCGCAAGGGCAGTAAACCGCGCTCCAAGACCCGGCCGAGCCATCAGGATGCGCTGACCGGGCGCATCCTCTCGGTAGACCGTGGTCGCTACACCGTCATGCTCGACGAGAACCTGCCTACCGAGCGCCGCATCACGACCGCGCGGGCGAGCGAGCTGCGCAAGAAGGCCGTCGTCAACGGCGACCGGGTCGACATCGTCGGCGACACCACCGGAGCCGAGGGCAGCCTGGCCCGCATCGTGCGCATCGTGCCGCGCGATACCCTGCTTCGGAGGAGCGCCGACGACACCGATGCCGTCGAGCGAGTGATCGTGGCTAATGCCGACCAGATGCTGATCGTAGTCGCTGCGGCCAACCCGGAGCCGCGCATCCGCTTGGTGGATCGTTATTTGGTCGCGGCCTATGACGCGGGCGTGAAACCCATTCTGTGCATCACCAAGACAGACCTCGCCGACCCCGCCGCGTTCCTGGCCAACTTTGCCGGCCTCGACCTGCCGGTGTTCCAAAGCGGCGAGGGCGGCATGCCGATCGAGGAGATCTCGGCTGCGTTGGTCGGGCACGACACAGTCTTCGTCGGGCATTCGGGCGTCGGCAAGTCCACCCTGGTGAACGCGCTCGTGCCCGGCACCAACCGGGCCATCGGCGTCGTCAACACCGTCACCGGTCGTGGTCGGCACACCTCGTCATCGACGGTGTCCCTGCGTCTGGAAACGGATGCTGGCCGCGGCTGGGTTATCGACACCCCCGGCGTGCGCTCCTTCGGCCTCGGTCATATCAACACCGACAATATTCTCAAGGCCTTCACCGACCTAGCCACCATCGCGGAGCGCTGCCCGCGCGGCTGCACCCACCTGCCCGATTCACCGGACTGCGCGATCATCGACGCGGTCGAGGCCGGCGAGCTTGGCGACACCGGCCGGGTGCGACTCGACTCGCTGCAGCGGCTGCTCGCCACGTTCGCGCCCGCCCGCTGAGTCTGCTCTCGCGCGGGTTGGCTCACTCCTGCTGCTGGCGCGGTCATAAACTGCTCGCGCAGGTGGCGTGCCAGGCGCGCGAGCACCGCCAGACAGCCCTTGCAGCATACGACAGCGCGACTTTGCCGTATGACGTGACCGAGTGGGGCCACGGATACGATGGAACCATGACGGATTCAGCGCGCCTTTCAGTCGGCGATACGGCCCCCCAGTTCACCCTGACCGACCAGGACGGGGCATCCGTTTCGCTGGCCGATTTCGCAGGCAGCAAGGTGGTCGTGTATTTCTATCCGGCAGCGATGACCCCCGGCTGCACGACCCAGGCCTGCGATTTTCGAGACAACCTCGGGTCGCTCAAATCGGCGGGCTACCAGGTGCTCGGCCTCTCGAAGGATGCCCCGGCCAAGCTCAAGAAGTTCCAGGAGCATGATGCGGTGAACTTTCCGCTACTGAGCGACACCGCGCTCGATGTGCACCGCGCCTACGGTACCTGGGGCGAGAAGAACCTCTACGGCAAGATTGTGACCGGCGTGCTGCGGTCGACGTTCGTGCTCGACGAAGCTGGCGTCATCACCCATGCCCTGTACAACGTCAAAGCCACCGGCCACGTTGCCAGCCTGCGCAAGAAACTCGGCATCGACGCCTGACTCGCTGGCGGTTGGAGCGGCCGCAGTCAGTCGGCGTCGGTCAGTCGGCGTCGGTCTTCGGTTCGTGACTGGTTGCAGCGACGACCTTCGGAGTGAAGACCAGCACGAGCACTAAGATCGAGGGGGCGAGCAGGGCCCAGCCGACGTCGGGACGGGCGTAGATGCCTTGGAAGCAGCCGACGGCGATCATGATCTGCACGAGCTGCCAGGTGACCGCGGCCCCGCGAATCCACGGACGCCTGCGCAGGGCGCCGACCGTAATCGCGCTCAGCCACACGGCAGCGACGGCTGTCAATGCCAGCAGGGCGAGCGCACCGCCCATCGAGTTCGGCGTGTCAATGAGCAGTTCGAGTACCCACCAGGCCGTGAGCGCCCACAGCGCGAGCGCCTCCAGAGCGACGAGCGCTACAAACACCCCCAGTAGGGGGGCACGACGAAGTGCCCGGAGGTCGATCCGAGCTGGGCGCCGCGCACCAGAGTCGCTGTTCACAGCGAAAAGCCATACAAAAGTATTGATTTGATACCTCTATTATGGGACGATATTTGAGGCCCGGTTGACGCTCACAGGGACGTGAGCTGTTTCAACGCGGTTATCGCGCAGATCCCACTTTCCTGCAATCGGCCATCACCTTGGAACTCTGGCCAATCGGCCGTGCACCCATGTAATAAAAGGAGCATCCCTATGGACTGGCGCGATAAAGCTGCCTGCCTCACCGCCGACCCGGAACTTTTCTTTCCGGTCGGCAACACTGGACCCGCTGTGGACCAGATCGAGAAGGCAAAATCGGTGTGCGCTCGCTGCAACGTCACGGAGGTATGCCTCCAGTACGCACTCGAGACCGGTCAGGACTCGGGAGTCTGGGGCGGCCTGAGCGAGGACGAGCGTCGTGCGCTCAAGCGTCGCGCCGCACGAGCCCGCCGCGCCTCCTAGCAAGCCGGCACCACTACAGAACGCGAGCCCGCGGCCATCCGGTATTCCGGAGGTCGCGGGTTCGCTTTTTTTGCCCGCAGGCCGGCACCAAGGGGTGCGGAGCAGGCATCCGCTCGCCCGGGTCCACCTCACGCAACCGGGCTCACAATTCATCCCGTGCCCGGTTTCCGGGCCCAGGCCCGGTCAAGCAGAGGCAGGCGAGTGGGCACCGGGGCTCGGCCGAAGTGGCCGAAGCTAGGACTCCTGCATGAAGCGGAGGGGGATCTCGATCGTGACCTCTGTGCCGCTGCCCATCATGGTGTGCCAGTCGATGGTGCCGCCGAGCTCGCCCTGAATGAGCGTGCGCACGATCTGGGTGCCGAGCCCCGAACCGACCTTGCCCTCCGGCAATCCGGAACCGGTGTCTCGTACCATGACGGTAAGCGTCTCCTCGCTGCGCTGCGCTTCGATCGACACCTCACCCTCGCGCCCGGCGAGGCCGTGCTCTACGGCGTTGGTGACCAATTCGGTCAAAACCAGAGCGAGTGGCGTCGCATAGGCGCTGGGCAGGGTGCCGAAACTGCCCGACGACTTGGGATGCACAGTCGTATTGTGAGCGGATGCGACCTCCACCGTGAGCAGCAGCACCCGCTCGAAGACGGCGTCGAAGTCGACGATCTGGTTGAGTCCCTCGGACAGGGTGTCGTGCACGACGGCAATGGCCGCGACCCGCCGCATCGCCTGGGTCAGCGCCTCGCGGGCCCGATCGGACTGGGTACGCCGAGCCTGGATCCGCAGCAGCGAGGCGACGGTCTGCAGGTTGTTCTTGACCCGGTGGTGAATCTCCCGGATGGTGGCATCTTTGGTGATCAGCTCACGTTCCTGATGCCGCAGCTCGGTGACATCTCGCGACAACACGATCGCGCCGACGCGCTCGCCACGGTTGCGAATGGGAATCGCCCGCAGTGACACCGTCACGCCGCGCGCTTCGATGTCGGTGCGCCACGGTGCCCGCCCGGTGACCACCAGTGGCAGCGACTCGTCGACGACAGCGATGCCGGTGAGCAGGCCGGTCGTCACCTCGGCGAGCGACTCTCCCTCGAGTTCCTCGATGAAACCCATGCGGTTGAATGCCGACAATGCGTTGGGGCTGGCAAAGGTGGTCAGTCCTTCGACATCGAGCCGGAGCAGCCCGTCGGAGGCGCGTGGCGCGCCGCGGCGCGGACCGGTCGGAGCGCCGAGGTCAGGAAAATCACCGGACGCGATCATGGCGAACAGATCGTTGGCGCAATCGTTGAAGGTCAGCTCCTGGCGTCCTGGCGTGCGCGCCTCGCTCAGGTTGCTGTGGCAGGTCAGCACCGCCACCGGGGCATCCGTTACCGCAGCACCGGTCGTGCTCAGCCGGCGCAGCACCGGGATAGCCCGCACCCGGGTAGGCGTCTCCTCGTACCAGTCGGGAGCGGTGGCGTCGACGATCCTGGCGGTCTCGAAGGCCTCGGTAACCTGATTGCGCCACTCGACTTTGATCTGCTGCCCGACGAAGTCGCGATAGAACAACGTGGCGGCACTCGACGGGCGGGAATGCGCGACGGCGACGAAGCCGCCAGACTGCGCCGGAACCCACACGACGATATCGGCGAAGGCGAGGTCGGCCAGCAGCTGGCCGTCGGCAACAAGCATGTGCAGCCAGTCCACGCCTTCCGCGCTGCTGCGGCCCTGGGCAAGTACGAGATCACTGAGAGTCGACACGATCACTAGCCTAAGTCCCCGCGCGCTCCTCCCAACACCCGCTGTGGTGCTGCCACACCATTGGGTTCATGATGAGAACATGCACAGTCCGGCGAGCACCAAAAATCGTACCTCGATCGTCATCCTCGGCACTATCGCCGCCCTGGTACTCGTCGCCCTGGTGGTGGTCTTCACCCGCGGCGCACCGGAGACGCTCGACCCGACTACCCCGGAAGGCGTGGTGCAGGCCTATTCTGCGGCCGTGATCGCCGGTGACGAAGATGCGGCCGAAGAGCTGCTCACCGCAGAGGCCTTGGTGGGCTGTGGGCCCAGCGAACACGGTTCGACCGAGAACCTTCGCGTCATACTGGTGTCAACGACGGTTCGGCCCAATACGGCCGATGTCGCCGTGTCCCTGGTCACGTCTTACAACGACGGCCCGTTCGGCGCCTCCGAGTATGAGTTCGAGAGCAATTTCGCCCTGGTCAGGGCGAACGGTGCCTGGCTGATCGAGACAGCTCCCTGGGAGCTTTCCATCTGCCCGAACCCGACGGTGACGAAGTAATGTCCGTCGTGGTTCTCCTAGTCCTCGTCCTCGTCGCCGTGCTGCTGGGCCTGGGTATGACCGGCATCGTCATCGCCGTGCGCCGATCCCCCGGGCAGCCCGGCAGCACGTCAACCCCGACGGCACGCCGAGTGGTTGTCTATATTCTGTTATTCGCGCTCGTGGTCATCGCCGCGATCGGCCTGAGCGGCCTCCTGGGGCGCGCCCTCGATACCAGCATCAACCTGGCCGGCGGCGATGTGACAGGGCTTGCACGGTCCCTCGCCTTCACCCTGATCGCCGGCCCGTTCGCCGTGCTGCTCTGGTGGGTGCTGTGGCGGCGGATGGCGAGTGCGGAGCGGGCGTCGATCGCCTGGGGGCTCTATCTCGCCGGCCTACAGACGGTCGCGTTCGTGACCGCAGCTTCTGCCCTGCTGGGGACCCTGTCGGCACTGGTGCGGGGCGACTGGCAGCCGCGCACCCTCGCGGTCGCGCTGGTCTGGACGCTCGTGTGGGCCTGGCACCGGTGGATGTCCCGACACCTGTCCAAGAGTCCCACGCAGTTGACAAGCGTCGCGCCCATTCTGGGCTCGATTTTCGGCTTGCTCATTGGAGCGGTCGGGGCGGTGACCGCGCTCGCATCCCTGATCAATGCGGCCGTTGACGCCCTGCTCAGCTTGATCGTCATCGGTGCCCCATGGTGGCGGCTGGCCCTGCAGGCCGTCGTCTGGTTTCTCGGCGGCACCCTGATCTGGCGGTGGCAGTGGATGCGGGAACGCGCCCAGCTCGTGCGCGGTGTGCTGGCCGATCTTGCCCTCGTCATCCTGGGGATCGCAGCCGCAGCTGCCGCGTCGCTGGTGGGAACGGGCACGGTGCTGTTCGTGTTGTTCCGGCTGGCCTTTGCCCGCGAGCATCCGCTGGACGATATTCTCGATCCGTTCGGCACCGCTCTGGCGACAGCTCTGATCGGCGCTCTGGTCTGGGCCTACCACCACGGTCTGCTGCGGCAACGAGCGCTGCCGACCCGGCTGGCCGCCACCCTCGTCGTTTCCGGCTTCGGCCTGGTGGCTGCGGCGACCGGGGTGGGAATTATCGTCAATTCCCTGCTGTCCGGCCTAGCACCGGTCGTGGTCGGGTCAGACACGCGCTCCCTGCTACTCGGCGGGCTCAGCGCCGCACTCGTGGGTGGTCCGGTCTGGTGGGCCGCCTGGAAGCCGCTGCGCCCGGTCGGTCCGGTGTCTGCCCAAGTGACGGGCCGCCGGGTCTACCTCATTCTCATCTTCGGGATCAGCGCGATCGTGGCCATCATCACCCTGCTCGTGATCGGCTACCGCATCTTCGAATTCGCCCTCGATGATCTGAGCCGGCAGAGCCTGCTCGACCTGGTGCGAGCACCGTTGGGGCTGCTCGTCGCCACCGGCCTCGCCGCCGGCTACCATTTCTCGGTGTGGCGGAGGGACCGCGCTGCGCTGGCTGAGGCCGGGCTGCCCGGCCGTGCCATCCACCGGGTGATTCTGGTCACGGCCGGCGACCCGACCGCGACCCGCGACCTCATCGCTGAGCTGACCGGAGCCGCTGTAACGGTCTGGCAGCGCGCGGCCTCCCCCGACGAAGCCGCACCGAGCGACGCTGCCCCGAGCGACGACCTCCCGCCCTCGGCCGAGCGACTCGGCCTCGCCTTCGCCGAAGTTACCGTAGCACGCGTGCTCGTGGTCGTGGGCGTCGGTGGCAGCGTCGACGTCATCCCTTTGCAGAACTGACCAGCACAGTGCTGACCAGCACAGCACTGAACAGCACAGGCTTGATCGATCAATACCGATCGGATCAGAGCTTCGGGACAGCCCTACGGCCAGGCCAGCGCACCCGACGCGGCAACTGCTCGGTTTGGCCGACCGCAGCGACGATCAGCTCGTCGAGCACAAATCGACGGATGCTGACGCGCGCCGGGGACTTCGGCGCCCCGTCCCGCAGGGTGTGACCGGTCAGTACGGCGGTATCGAGAGCGACCTGATCGTGCGGCACCAGAACGGCAGAGTCGATGTTGCCGAGCAGCTTGAGAGTTTTCAAGACCTGCCCACGCGGATTGAGCCCCAGGGCGCTCGCCCGCACCTGATTGATCACAACACTCATCGCGCGGCCGGTCGTGACCTCGGCCAGATCCACCCAGGACCGCAAAAACCGCGCCATGCCGATTGGGTCGGCCAGTCCGCAGGCGACGACGTGGTCGGCCATCCGCAGCGCGGTCACCGTGGCCGCGTTGCGCCGCGGTGCTAGTAGATCGCTGCTCAATTCCTCGTCGCTCTCCAGATTGAATCCGGTGTCCAGCACCACGTAATCAACCCAGTGTCGCAACGCATCGATCGTGCGGGTGACCCGCTCGGTCGACAGTTCCGGCCACCGAGACGGCCGGCCGAGACCGGTCAGTACCCAGAAGGCGCCCTTCGGGGAGTTGTAGCGCTGGGCGATGCGCTCGAGTTCTGAGCGGTTCAGGCTGTCGCTGCCGGCCAGACGGCAGGCGGCGGCAAAGCCGGGCGCCTCGTCGAGCATACCGAGCCGCGGCGCGATCGACGCACCGTAGGTGTCGACGTCTGCCAACACCACGGTGTGGCCGGCTGCGGCGATTTCGGCCGCAATGTTGATGGCCAGCGTGGTGCGCCCGGGCGCCCCGGACGGGCCCCACACCGCGATGACGGAGCCGGCACTGAGCGCGCCGCCGGTGAAGTGCCGATCCCCCACGCGTAGCGGCACCACCACGCCCGAGACGAGCAGGTCTTCGATCTCCGCCCAGTCGCAGGGCATGGCCACGGTTTCGTACAGGCCGAGCGAGGCGGCGTGCCGACGTTCCTGTTCCGATGCGGCGATGGCGACGACCCGGATGCCCCGCTCATCGCAGGCGGCGATCAGCTGGCCGGTCAGTGATTCCCGCCGACCGCTGACCACGACGACGTGCGGCTGCCCGTGCGACAGCGTTTCCAGAAAATCCCGGGCGCTATCTACGCGCGTCACCACACTGTGCCCGCACTCGATGATGTCTGCCAACATGCGTTGTTCGGTCGCTCGGTCCAGCACGAGCGCGACCCGGGCCATCAGGGAACCACGGGGGTGTTGACCGGAACGATCGCGAGGGCGTCACCGTTCATGATCGCTTCAAGCACGTCGGCGACGTTCACCTTCGGCACGAGCAATTCCACGGATTGACCATTGTCGGCGGCGATGATGCCGGTCGGGATCACGATGCGCACCACGACAGCCTGCGCCACGAGAATCGTCGGCGGCGCGTATTCGGCTGGTCCGGTCGCCCGCGCCGACCAGATGTCCACCACCGAACCGGACACGACCCTGGCAGCCAACCGGCCGGGAACGTCCACGACGACACTGGTCGTCAGTTCCCCGGCTGCTTCTCCGACCGCGGAGCGCGCCACGAGTTCCCCGGCCAGAATGGTCTGGGTGACCAGCAGGCCGGGCGCGACCGTGGGCGACAGATAGAGGTCGGCGGCTCCGCCCAGCCGTACCCGGGTTTCGACGAGGTCGGTCTTTGTGAGGCGATCGCCGACGGTGAGCGTGTGGCGTGCGGTGTACACCGCCGTGGTGCGGTCACTGCCGGCAACGATCACACCCACGCCGACAATCGACGCGGTGACGAGCACGAGGCCGATGACGAATCGGGGGTCCACCCAGAAGCGGCGGCGCGTACGTGTGGAACCGGGTGACATCATCCGCTACCTCGCTTGTCTGGAAGGATTCGCTCTTATCGTGGCCCACCGTGCCGCCCGGTGGAAAAGTTCTCCACAGGGCAGCGTCATTTCAGCCGGATGACATGGATCTGCCAGACCGGCACGATGCGGTAGTGAGCGATTTCGGGGCCACGGCGCAACGTTCCGAGCGGATGCACCGCCAGATCAATGTGGTCGCGCGCCACCCGGTCGATGGTCCCGGCCACCACACCGGCCCGGGTATCCAGCTCCACGGCACGTCGGCGCCGGCACAAGTTGCGAAGCACGAATGGCAATCCGACCCGTTCGATTCCCCGACCGGTCGCTGCAGATTCCACGGCCAACGACGCCCTGATCTGTTCCTCGTCGAGCAAGACTCCGGCGATGGCCGCTAGCGGGACCACGCACTGGCCGCGAGTACTCTGGGAGTCGAGCAGGTCGGCTGCCAGCCAGTCCCGGCCCAGCGCGGTCGGACGAAGCGCGAGCGTTTCGTCCGACACGAGCACCACGCGCAGCCGGAGGGCGCTGCCGAGGCTCGCGGACCGCACCACGTTGCTCAGCCGAGTGCGCAGGGAGAGCTTCTCCAGACGCTGCCGTTCCTCGTGCAGGCACAAGTCAGCGACCTCGGCCTGCAGCTCGTAGTCGAGTTGCCCTTCGAGGTCATCAAACAAATCATCCCAGCGCACACACCGAAAGTAGCCGAGTCCGGGCGTTCTCGCTCGCGTTGTCCACAGGCTTTTTAAGCCCTCGACAGTGCCGGAGCAATGCTGCTTAGGTTTCCGCCATTGCAGCTCGTGCTCGACGTCAGGAGGCATTATGCCGTCACCCGGTAGCAGCGAATCGAATGCGCAAGCCCTTCGGCGGGAGCGAAGCGAAGACGACGAGTTCTTCGGTCCCCAACCGAGTACCCGGGCGGAGCTGCCCGATCCGGAACCACTGCTTCGGGCCCTGGCGATCTGCGCCTTCGAGGTCATCGCCGGAGTCCGGCAGATTGAGTACCTCGCGAGCTGGGTGACCGACGACGTCTATGCCCACCTGCGCATTCGAGCGTCGATCGCGGCGCGGGCGCGCGCTATCACCGGCCAGGTCGCTGACCGCCCCCGGCTCGCCATCGGCCACGTCACCCAGGTGAAGCGCGACAATGGAGGCCTGGACGCCGTCGTCGTCGTGTTCGAGCAGCACCGGAGCTATGCGGTCGCGATCTGTTTGAAGGGGATGGACCGGCGGTGGCGCGCCTCGGTCTTGGTCGTGCTGTAAAGCACAACCAAAACCGAGGCGACCGAACCGCTACGTTGTTTTCTTACCCTGCGAGCGACGCTCCGCCCGGTTCACCGGGGCAGCACCCTCGGTTTTCTGACCGAAGGCTCCGCGCTGGGGCGCTCCGACCGGCTCGGTCGGCTCGTCGTCGCTCGCCGCGACGGTGGCCGTGCGTCTGGCCCGATCGGTGGCGGCCTGCTGAATCTGACCGCGTTGGTTGCGCACCTCGACTCCGCCGGAATCGCTCGGGGCGGTGTAGCTGAGTTTCTCCTCCGGCGCGTCGGCTGGGGTGAGGCCCTTAGCTGCGACGACCGGTCCGGCGACTGCTCCGGCCGTCACCTCGACGTCGAGGTTGAACAGGAATCCGACCGTTTCTTCGCGAATCTGTCCCATCATCTGCTGGAACATGGCGAAGCCTTCACGCTGGTACTCGACCAGAGGATCGCGCTGAGCCATCGCGCGCAGGCCGATACCGTCCTTCAGGTAATCCATCTCGTACAGGTGGTCGCGCCAGCGGCGGTCGATGACCGACAGCACCACGCGCCGTTCGAGCTCGCGCATGGCCGGAGAGCCGAGGGATTCTTCTCGCCGAGTGTAGGCGAGCTTGGCGTCGGAGAGAATCTCGCGGCGCATGAAGTCGCGGTTGATCTTGCCCTTGTCGCCGGCTTCTGACACAACCTCGTCGATGGTCAATCCCACCGGGTAGAGCGTCTTGAGCTCGGTCCACATGGCATCGAAGTCCCAGTCGTCGCCGTTGCCTTCGCCTGCGTGTACGTCGAGCACCTCGTCGATGACGTTGGTGAGAAAGGTCTGGGTGCGCTCGTGCAGGTCGTCACCCTCGAGGATGTGCCGGCGGTCGCCGTAGATCGCTTCGCGCTGGCGGTTGAGCACGTCGTCATACTTGAGCACGTTCTTGCGAATCTCAGCGTTGCGACCCTCGACCTGCGACTGGGCGCTGCGAATGGCCCGGCTGACGACCTTCGACTCAATCGCCATGTCGTCGGGCACCCCCTGACGCCCCATCAGGGCTTCGGCGGCGCCGGCGTTGAACAGGCGCATCAGGTCGTCGGTGAGGGAGAGGTAGAAGCGGCTCTCGCCAGGGTCACCCTGACGACCGCTGCGTCCGCGCAGCTGGTTATCGATGCGACGCGACTCGTGCCGTTCGGTGCCGAGCACGTAGAGGCCACCGGCGGCGATGACCTTGTCAGCCTCTGCGGCCACGTCGGCCTTCACCGCGGTGAAGACGTCATCCCAGGCGAGTTCATACTCGTCGGGGGTGTCAATCGGGCTGAGACCCTTCGCGTTCATCTCGGCGACGGCGATGAATTCGGCGTTGCCGCCGAGCATCACGTCGGTACCACGACCGGCCATGTTGGTGGCCACCGTTACCGAGCCGAGGCGACCGGCCTGCGCGACGATCGCGGCCTCACGGGCGTGGTTCTTGGCGTTGAGCACCTCGTGCCGCACGCCCTTCTTGGCGAGCAGACGCGACAGGTATTCACTCTTTTCCACGCTCGTGGTGCCGACCAGAACTGGCTGCCCGGCCGCATGGCGCTCGACGATGTCCTCGACGACCTGCCGAAACTTGGACTCTTCGTTCTTGTAGATCAGGTCGGACTGGTCGAGGCGCTTCATCGGTTTGTTAGTGGGGATGGCCACCACGCCGAGCTTGTAGGTGCTCATGAACTCGGCGGCCTCGGTTTCAGCCGTTCCCGTCATGCCGGAGATCTTGGAGTAGAGGCGGAAGTAGTTCTGCAGGGTGACCGTGGCCAGGGTCTGGTTCTCGGCCTTGACCGCGACGCCCTCCTTGGCTTCGATGGCCTGGTGGATGCCCTCGTTGTATCGACGGCCCATCAGGATTCGGCCGGTGTGCTCATCGACGATGAGCACCTCGCCGTTCATCACGACGTAGTCCTTGTCCTTCTTGAACAGGGCGTTCGCCTTGATCGCGTTGTTCAGGAACGAGATCAGCGGGGTGTTGGCCGATTCGTACAGGTTGTCGATGCCGAGGTAATCCTCGACCTTTTCGATGCCGGGCTCGAGCACACCGATGGTGCGCTTCTTCTCGTCGACCTCGAAGTCTTCGTCGGGAACCAGGCGTTTGGCCAGGCTGGCGAACTCGTTGAACCAGCGGTTAGCTTCGCCGGAAGCCGGTCCGGAAATGATCAGGGGGGTGCGTGCCTCGTCGATGAGGATCGAGTCGACCTCGTCGACGATGGCGAAGTAGTGACCGCGCTGCACCATATCGCTGGCCTGCCAGGCCATGTTGTCGCGCAGATAGTCGAAACCGAATTCATTGTTGGTGCCGTAGGTGATGTCAGCGGCATACATTTCCCGACGCGCAGCCGGCGTCTGACCGGAGACGATGCATCCGGTCGTCATGCCAAGGGCGCGGAAGACGCGGCCCATAAGCTCGCTCTGGTAACTCGCCAGGTAGTCATTGACCGTGATGACGTGCACGCCGCGGCTGCTGATGGCGTTGAGATAGGCGGCAGTGGTGGCGACCAGGGTCTTGCCCTCGCCGGTCTTCATCTCGGCGATGTTGCCGAGGTGCAGTGCTGCCCCACCCATGAGCTGCACGTCGAAGTGCCGCAACCCCAGGGTGCGGGTACTCGCCTCGCGCACGGCCGCGAACGCCTCGGGGAGCAGATCGTCGAGCGATTCGCCGTTGGAGTACCGTTCCCGCAGGGTGACGGTCTCGTTCTTGAGTTCCTCGTCGGTGAGCTCGTGGAAGTCCTCTTCCAGCGCGTTGATGGCCTTCGCGTAGTTTTCCAGGCGGCGCAGAACGCGGCCTTCACCAACACGAAGAACCTTTTCAAGAATTGACGCCACGAATGTACTCCACTAGTCAAACGGTGCAGACACGCGCTGCGGAAGCTCGATTGAACCGCTCCCGCAGCACCCGCCTGCGCCTCTCGTCTGGCAGATGCCAGAGCGCCGACCTGGTCGGCAACTAAGGTAATGCTAGTTGGTCAGTTGGCACGCCCGCTGGCAACAGGCACAGCCTCGTGCAACTCACTCGAAGCACTATCGAGTTCGATGACTCCATAGTCCCAACCCTTGCGGCGGTAGACCACACTCGGACGCTTGGTTTCGATGTCCTGGAACAGGTAGAAGTCGTGCCCGACCAACTCCATGAAGTAGAGCGCATCGTCGACCGACATGGGCGCAGCGGCGAAGACCTTGCGACGGATGACGACGGGGCAGTACTCTTCCTCGTCCGCGACGGCGGGGGCATCCGCTTGCACGATGGGAATCGCGCCGGTGCGCACCCGCTCGAGCGTTTCGGGGTTGGCCGGAGTGATGTCGATGACACTGAACCCGACCGCGGATGCCTCGTGCAGCGACGTGGGGCGGTGGGCTCCACCGCGGTGCACCTTCTTGCGGTCCTTGGCGCGGCGAACGCGTTCAAGCAAACGGCCGAGCGCCACATCGAAGGCAGCGTACTTGTCGGATCCATCTGCTTCGGCCCGAACGAGCGGACCCTTGCCGATCAGGGTGAGTTCAACCCGGTCATTGCCAGCGGCTGCACCGTTCTTCTCGTGGTGGCGACTGACCTTGATTTCGAGTGCGACGGCCTTCTCCGCAAGGAGGGCGATTTTCTCAGCCTTCTCCGTCGCGTAATCCCGGAAACGATCAGTGATCCCAAGGTTGCGTCCGACGATGTTAGTTTCCATGACGACCTCCAGTTTGACGGACCGCCCACAAACCGGGCGATCATTGCGCGCCTTTGTCTCCACCGTAGCCGGGGCAATGGGATAAGTCACAGTATTTGTCAACCAGTTTGTGCAACCGGTCGCTATCCCGGCAGCAGACGCCGTGTTTCGGCCAGTGCGGCCAGGCCAACGACGGTGCCGCCAGCAGCGAACACGGCGCGGCGCGCCTCGAGCAGCGTTGCGCCGGTGGTCACGATGTCGTCGACCAGGATCACAGCCACTCCGTTGAGTGGATGTCGGGCGATGAGGCTGTGGTCTTTGTTCGCGGCGCGCTCCGCGCGGCCCAAGCCGACCTGATCGCTGACCACGCCGCGCTGGGCAAGCAACGGGGCCGGGTTCAGGCCGACGCGATGCAGCAGGGCATCGACCGGGTGGTAGCCGCGCACCTGCCAGGCCCGGTGCGAGGAGGGAATGGTCACGAGCTCGATTCCGGTCGGGCGCGGCGCGACCTGGTGGAGTGCGGGCAGGCTCGGTGCGGCAGCGAGCGCGGCCACGATGGCCGCTCGCAGCGGTGCGGCCAGTGCGGCGGCGGCATCCGTTCGCCCGTTGTCTTTGTAGGCGGCGATCACGTGACGAGCCACTCCCTCGTAAGTGAGCCCCGACCAGATGCGGGCGTCGTCGCGGGTGACCGGATGCACGGCCGGGAGCAGGGCCAGCCGGCAGTCCGCGCACAGTGCACGGTCAGCGGCTCCGCAGCCGCTACAGGAGGTGGGCAGCAGCGCCGCCCAGGCATCCAAGGCCGCAGCGGCCAGGTGGTCACGCAGCCGGTGGCTCATGGCGCCAGTGTGCCCGATGCTGCGGGTGCGGGATGGCGCAAGCGGGTGAGTGGTGGACGGCCGCGCCCGGCGCCGCCGGTACAGGAGTCGGCCGGCTTCAGTGCGCACTCAGCCGCCGAGACCCTGCTGAGTGGCGAGCAGCGTGACGTCGTCGATGCGGGCTTGCCACCCCGCTCCGCGTTGCACTTCGAGGCTGCCCATGTCGGTGAGAGCGCGCAGGTCACGCACCGAGTTGCTGCCGACGATGAACCGGCTGCTCGCGGGCGATTCCAGGGTAGAGCTGACGCCACCGAGCTGTTGCGTGACGATGCGGGACTCGCCGCTGGGCAGGGTACCGAGCGAGGCGACGGTCAATTCGTCGATCCAGGTCGCATCGAGGCCGACCCCTCCGCCTCCGGCCAGCAGTACCGGCGGTCCGATGCCGGTAGGAACCGACCCTGCACGAATGATCGATGCGACCACGAATCGGGTTTCGGATCCGGTGCCGAGTAGGGCGATCAGACGGGAGCCGTCACGGGAGATTTTCAGGGCGGTAATCGACGTCGCCTCCGGCCACGGTGTCGGCAACACGGTCGCTTCCCCCGTTGGGCTGTAGACGACCAGCGCGCTCGGATCGTTCGACGGCACCGACCAGACGAAGCGGTCGTTGTCGATGGACGGCGCGAGCAGCCCCGAGCGAGAATCGAGCAGCTCGGGAGCGTCGCCGACGCGCAAGACGTAAACTCCGTCGGCGGCGAGGACTGCGGCCGTTCCTTGGCCGGACGAAAGCGTCACCGCGGTGGGGGCCAGCTGGGCGATGGTCGCCGACAGCCCGTCGAGCGGGGTGATGCTTTGCCCGGTCGCGGCGAGAAAGCCGAATTCACCGCCGCGCAAGACGAGCGCGCGGGCGTCGACGCGCGGGCTCACCGTGGGAGCCCCCGATTGCAGGTCGTCGATGGACTGGGAGTTCTGGTCGATCGTGATGTCAACGGACAGACCTGCTGGCAGGCTGGCCACGAGCTGCACTTTCATGCGCTGCAGGGTTTGCCGATCGGCGTTGAGCGCCTCGCTGTTTAGATCGACCATGGCCTGGCGCCCGACAACCTGCACCGCGTCAGCGGTGAGTTTGGACCCGGCCGGGAACGCCGTGGCGACCGCGCCGTCCAGCCAGGCGCTCGGCCCGGCGAGCACGGCGTTGACCAGTTTGGTGGGGGCGGATGCTCCGCGCGGAAACCAGCGCAGGTCCGGCACCAGGTAGCGAAACCCTGGGTCGTAGAAGTACACCGGCTGGGCGCTGAACACGTCGTTGAAGGTGTTTTCGTCAATGACGGTGCCATTGGGGGCCGCGCTGATGCGCCACTGATCACCGACCTTCGCAAATTCGTAGCGCAACGGAACCGGGGTGGCGTCGACCTCGCGGTATTCGCCGGCCTCGTCCACTTCGGCGATCGGCGTGACGGCCACGAGCGTTGTGCCCTCGTCAACGACCGTGAGGGTACGCCCGGAGCCGTTGTCGACCGTGACTCCGACGGTGGGGTCCCAGACGGAGCCGAACTCCGGAACGAGAAATTGACGAGCGATATCGTAGTTGTTTTCCGGGCTCGAGGACGCATCGATGAACCCGCGCAGAATGGAATCCGTTGACGCGTCCTTCTGCGGCAGCGCCGGGAGAAAGACCGGTGCCGGGTTGGCGTCGGGGGCGAGGTCCGTGCCGGCGTGCACCACCCCGTCACGCGGAATGCCGGTACAGCCGCCCAGGCCGAAAGCCAACGCGATCGCGACCAGCCCGGCCGGTACAACACGGCCGAGCCAGCCGCGCCACGATGAATGGTGGTTATGCATGCGGGCCTCCGCCCAGAGTGGGAACGTGCCCGGACTCGCCGAGCTGGTCCGTGGCGTCGGCGGGTGGCAGCGGAAGGGGCGAGGATTCGAGCAGGCCCTGGGAGGTGCGGGGCAGAGTCAGCCGAAAGCAGGAACCCTCCCCGGGACGGGACCACACTTGCAGCCATCCGTTGTGCACGCTCGCGTCTTCCCGCGAGATCGCCAGCCCCAGGCCGGTGCCGCCGATCGTGCGCTGACGCGACGGGTCAGCGCGCCAAAACCGGTCGAAGACGTGCGCGACCTCGGCCTGGCTCATTCCGAGGCCGTAATCACGCACGGCGAGCGCAACGGCCTTCGCGTCACTGTCGACCGACACCACGACCGGTTTGCCCTCACCGTGCTCGATGGCGTTGCCGATGAGGTTCTGCAGCACCCGGCGGATGCGTCGCGGATCGACGTCGGCGTTCAGATACCCGCCCGGCGCCACCAGCTGTAATTCGCTGCCCTTGGTTTCGGCCAGGGACCGCAGGCTGTCGATGGCGTCCTCGGCGAGATAGACCAGGTTCGTCGGTTCGCTCTCCAGCTCAACCGAGCCGGCGTCGTAGCGGCTGATCTCGAGCAGGTCACTCAGCAGCAACTCAAACCGCTCGACCTGGGTGTGCAGCAGTTCGGCCGTGCGCCCGGTCGCCGGCGGAAAACTCGCCCGCTGGTCGTACAGCACATCACCGGCCAAGCGGATGGTCGTGAGCGGCGTGCGCAGTTCGTGCGAGACATCCGACACAAAGCGTTGTTGTACCTCGGACAGGTCGGCGAGTTCACGAATCTGACTCTGCAGGCTGTCGGCCATGCCGTTGAATGAGCGCGCGAGCGTGGCGATGACGTCTTCGCCCTTCTCCGGGATGCGCACCATGAGGTCGCCGGAGGCCAGTTTCTGGCTGGTTTCGGCGGCCACCCGCAGTGGCGTGACGACGAAACGAACCACGATCCAGGTCACCGCACCGATCAGCAGCACGAGGGCGACACCGGCGACACCGAGCGTCTGCTGTACGAAGAGTAGCGTCGCTTCGGCGTCTTGCAAGCTGTACGCGATGTACAGCTCGTAGCGGCCCGCGACCGGAACGGTGATCTGCGAGCCCACGACGATGCCGGGGATGGTCGTCGTCTCGCCGGTCAGGGTGACCGATTGCCAGAATTGCTCACCGTTGTTGCCCTGGATCTGGGTGCGCAGGTCGGCGCCGATCACCCCGGTGGACTGCCCGAACGTCGAGGAATCCTGCGGCGCCACGGTCGACGATTCCTGGCCAGGCACGCGAAGCACGGCGACCAGCCGGCTCGATGACGTCGCGGAGATGGAGGTTCGGGCGGAACTGAGGAGGTTCTGTACCTGCACCCGGTCCGTGGCGTCCGAGGAATCGAACAGGCTCTGCGCGGCGCTCGCCGCCCGGTTAGAATCGAGCAGCACCTGGCTGAGCCGGGACTGAAACAGGTCATTGCCGATGCTAACCGACATATAAACGCCAACGACGAGGATGGCCAGCCCGGAGAAGGCGACCGAAGTGGTCACCGTGCGAAACTGCAGCGAGGATCGCCACGACGAACGCAGCAGACGCGGCCAGTTGCGCGGCCTGCTCCAATAGGTTAGTTGCGGCATGGGGAGCCCCACCGGATCTGCTGTTGACTGACGTTCATGGTGGGGCTAGCTGACGACACCGGCACGGTAGCCGACACCGCGCACCGTCATGACAATTTTCGGATTGTCCGGGTCGTGCTCGACCTTGGCTCGCAGCCGTTGCACGTGCACGTTTACCAGCCGGGTGTCAGCTTTATAGTGATAACCCCAGACCTGCTCCAGCAGCATCTCTCGGGTGAACACCTGTTGCGGTTTGGAGGCGAGGGCCAGCAGCAGGTCGAATTCGAGCGGGGTGAGGTTGATCGATACCTCGCCGCGGGTGACTTCGTGGCCGACCGCGTTCACTACGAGATCGCCGATGTGCAGGCTCAGCGCACCGTCGACGGCCGGCGGACGCAGGCGGGTACGGATGCGGGCGACGAGTTCCTTGGGGTTGAACGGCTTGACCATGTAGTCGTCCGCGCCGGATTCAAGCCCCTTGACCACATCAGTTGTGTCTGAGCGGGCCGTGAGCATGATGATGGGCACGCCGGATTCGGCCCGGATCAGGCGGCAGACCTCGATGCCGTCGAGACCGGGCAGCATGAGGTCGAGCAGCACCAAGTCGGGCTTCTCGGTGCGAAAAATGTCGAGGGCGAGTGATCCGTCGGCGCAGTAGCCCGGGGTGAAGCCTTCGCCCTGCAAAACGATGCCGATCATCTCGGACAGGGCGGTGTCGTCGTCGACAACCAAAATGCGTGCGGTCATGGGTCTCTTTCCAGAACAAGGTCAGGTGTGTTCTGATGGTGCGCGGGGCAGATTGCCCGATGAGTAGGGCAAAGTCTGGCATAAGAGTAGCCGAGACCGCTGACAGAGTGGTCGCGCGGGCATTTCTTCGAGCGACCTGTGCCAGCATGGAACGGTGACCGACCACTGGCAAGCCCCCGACTCCCCCGTTCCGCCCCAATACGGGGAGTTTGCCACGCCGACACCCTCTTACCAGGGCCCCGGTTCGGGGCAGGGCTGGGCGCCGCCGCCCAAGCCCGGGTTGATCCCACTGCGCCCGATCGGCCTCGGCGCCCTGCTCGGGGCATCCTTTCAAGTGTTGCGGCGAAACCCCAAGGCCACGTTCGGCAGCGGTCTGATCATTCAGGCGGTCATCATGCTGGTCACCGTGCTGGTTGTCGGCCTGATCACGTTGTGGGCGTTCGACCGGATAGATAGCGCCCCGCTCGACCAGCAGGACACCGTCGCGGCCGGCTCAGTGCTGACCGGCATCCTGTCGGCCATTATTCCGCTGACCCTGACCGTTATCGCCTCGTCACTGTTGCAGGCCATCATCGTGGTCGAGGTAGCCCGCGCGACCCTCGGCGAAAAGCAGAGACTGAGCGCTCTGTGGCGGCGAGCGGCGACCCGCCTCTGGCCATTGGCGCTGTGGACGCTCCTCATTAGCGGCGCGCTGCTCCTCGGCGTAGCCGTGATTGCCGGCATCGTGGTGCTGCTGGTCACCGTCGGCGGTGTCGCGGGCATCGTCGCCGGGGTTCTGGTCGGCGTCTTTGGCGGGCTCCTGCTCGCGGCTGCGGGCTTCTACTTTTATACCAAGACCAGTGTGGTGCCGAGCCTGATCGTGCTCGAAAATTTGGGCGTGCGGGCATCCGTTATTCGATCATGGTCGCTCACTCGCGGCTATTTCTGGCGCACGCTCGGCGTGCTGCTGCTGGTCGGCCTGATTGTGCAGGTCATCAGCCAGGTCGTCAGCTTTCCGGTCTCGCTCGTGCTCGGTTTCGGAACCGTGCTGGTCGACCCCAACGGTGCGTTCCTCGAAGAGTCGACGATCATCACCGTCGTGGTCTCACTCCTCGTCGCCATCCCGATCGCCGCGGTGGCCGCCGTCGTACAGTCGGCGGCCGTCGCGCTCATTTACGTCGACCTGCGCATGCGCAAAGAGGGCCTCGATCTGGAACTCGCGCGGTACGTGGAGTCGGCGGCGCAGGGCTTCGAAGTGCCGGACCCGTATCTGGTTCCCGGGCGCTCGGCGCCATGACTTTGGCTTTGGTGCTTGGAACGATTGGTGTTCTAGGTGTACCGGTTGATCCCGACGCACCGGATGCCCGCAGCTGGATGCGCGAGGAACTCGCCAAGGCACCGTATATCGCGGCTAAGCCGACCTGGTTCGATCGGGCCGCGCAAACTTTTCTGGACTGGCTGCAGTCGCTGACGATGCCGTCCGGTGGCGGCGCCAACTGGCTGCCGGTACTCGCAACCCTGGTCGTGATCGCGGCGGTCGTTGCCAGCTGGCTGGTGTTCGGGGCTCCGAAACTGGCTCGACGTCGGCGGCTCAGCGGCGAGTTGTTCGGGTCCGTCGACCAGCGCAGCAGCACTGAAATGCGCGCAGCGGCCTCTCTCGCTGCCAACGCCGGGCAGTGGAGCCTCGCCTGTGAAGAGATTTTTCGCGCAGTGACTCGCGGGCTCACCGAACGCACCGTACTCACAGCAGCTCCTGGCACGACCGCGCACGATTTCGCGGCGCGCGCCGGGCTCGCATTCCCCCAGGTCGGTGATGCCCTCTCGAGCGCCGCTGACGTTTTCGACCGCGTGCGCTATCTCGAGCAGACAGGCACGGAGGCGGAGTATCGCGCCCTCGCGGCGCTGGACGCCGAGCTCGAAGTGGCATCGCCCGCGACGCTGGCTGGAGTGCTGTGAGCGCGCCCTCGATCATTGGTGAAACGGATGTCGCCACGCCGACCCTGCGCGCCCAGCTACACCGTTCCTCATTCTGGACCTTCGCCGGTGCCGGCATCATCCTGGTGGCCATCGTCGCCGTGCTCGTGTCGGGCGGCGCCAACGTCGCCGGCCGCGCGCTGGCCGGGGACAACCCCGCTCCGGCCGGTTCGATGGCCTTGGTCGAGGTGCTGCGCCAGCAGGGCGTCACCGTGACGCTGGCCGATTCCCTGGCTGCGGTGCGGAGCTTGGCCGAAACGGATTCAACGGTTCTGCTCTACGACGAAAACAGCTATCTGGTCGATTCCCAGCTGGCCCAGCTGACCCGGCTGGCGGCACGCACCATCGTCGTGGCACCGGACTTTCTCACCCTGCAGTCGCTCGCCCCGACCGTCGGTTTCGGTGGAGTGTCCGGCGCGGAATCGCTCGTCGCCGACTGCGCCCTACCCGCTGCCAACCGCGCCGAGGAGCTGATTCCTGGCGGCGACACGCTGTCCCTCCCGGCCGATTCACTGCTCATCGGTTGTTTTCCGACCGGCGACAACACATTCTCGGTGGTCGCGAACGACCGGGCCACGCTGGTTGCCGACCTGCGGGTGTTCAACAACGAGAACGTGGCCGGCTATGGAAACGCTGCGTTGGCCCTCGGCCTGCTCGGACAGAGCGATTCCCTGATCTGGTACCTGCCGACGCTCGCCGACCTGCCCCGCACCGGGCCATCTTCGCTCGCCGCGCTGACGCCCGGCTGGGTGACCCCGGTGCTGGTGCTCCTCGGGCTGACCGCCGTGGCCGCTGCGTTCTGGCGGGGACGCCGGTTTGGACCGCTCGTGGCCGAGAACCTGCCGGTCACGGTGAAGGCGAGCGAGACCATGGAGGGTCGCGCCCGGCTCTATGCGCGCGGCAATGCCCGGCTGCGCGCCCTCGACGCGCTCCGAATCGGCGCTGTGCAGCGACTCGCCAGCACCGTCGGACTTGGGCGCCTCGCCCAGCTGGAGGAGATCATGCTCACCGTTGCCGGGATCACGGGGCGCACGTCGGCCGAGGTGCGCAATGTGTTGGTCGAGGCCGTTCCCACCACTGATGCCCAGCTTCTGGCGTTGTCGGACGCGCTGCAGGCTCTGGAACGCGCGGCCAGCCGGGCCGTCGCTGCGGGGGCGACGGCATCCGTTTCACAACAGTCTTTATCCGATCCAGCCGAAAGAATGGAACCATGACGATTCCCACCACGCCTACCCAAGTGCCGGTCACCGACGAGGCAGCAGCTCTGCGCGCGTCGCTCAACCGGGTACGCACCGAGGTCGGCAAGGCCGTTGTCGGCCAGGACGGCGCGGTGACCGGTCTGATCATCGCCCTGCTCGCCCGCGGACATGTGCTGCTCGAGGGAGTTCCCGGCGTCGCCAAGACTCTGCTCGTGCGCACGCTCAGCCATGCGTTGAGCCTCGATACCAAACGCATCCAGTTCACGCCGGACCTGATGCCGGGCGATGTGACCGGGTCGCTCATTTATGACGCACGGGCCGGTGAGTTCGAGTTTCGGCGGGGGCCGGTGTTCACCAACATCATGCTCGCCGACGAGATCAACCGCACGCCGCCGAAGACACAGTCTGCACTGCTCGAAGCGATGGAAGAACGTCAGGTCAGCGTCGACGGCGAGTCGCTCAAACTGCCGGAGCCGTTCGTCGTGGCCGCGACCATGAACCCGATCGAATACGAGGGCACCTACACGCTGCCCGAGGCTCAGCTCGACCGGTTTCTGCTTAAACTCGTGCTCGATGTGCCGCAACGCACCGAGGAGATCGAGGTGCTGCGTCGCCACGCGGCCGGATTCAACCCGCGCGACCTGGCCGGTGCCGGCGTCACTGCGGTACTCGGCGCAACGGAACTCGCGGCCGCACAGGCTGCCGTTGCTCGCGTCGGCTCGAGCGCGGATGTGCTCGCCTACCTCGTCGATCTGGCCCGCGCCACACGCGTGAGTCCATCGGTCAAACTCGGCGTAAGCCCACGCGGCACGACCGCGCTGCTCGCCACGGCCAAAGCCTGGGCTTGGCTGAGCGGCTATGACGCGATCACGCCCGATCACGTGCAGGCAATGGTATTGCCGGTCTGGCGGCATCGCGTGCAGCTACGCCCGGAAGCTGAACTCGAGGGCGTCTCAGTGGATGCGATTCTGCGCGGCGTGCTGCAGCAGGTTCAGGTTCCGATCTAACGATGACGTTCAGCGGACGGTTCGTCGCACTCGTCGCCCTGGGCGTGGTGCCCATCGTGCTGCTCGGAAACACGGTGCCAGCTGCCTTCGGATTGCTTATTGTCTGGCTGCTGCTGGTGACGGTGCTCGGCGGCATCGACCTCGCCCTCGCCGCCTCGCCGCGCGCACTGACCGTCGAACGGATGCTGCCCGAGCGCGTTCGACTCGGCGAATCGGTCACGAGCGGGCTCTACCTCAGTAATTCCGGCCGTCGACGCCTGGTCGGCGTGGTGCGCGACGCCTGGCAACCGTCAGCGGGTGCCAGCACCAACCGCACCCCGATCGAGATTCCGCCGGGAGAACGGCGCCTCGTTTCGCTCGTGCTCACGCCCTTTCGCCGGGGCGAACGTCGAGCTCTGCAGGTGACGGTGCGCTCCCGCGGACCGCTGGGTCTCTGGAGCCGTCAGGTGACCCTGAACGCGCCCGGGCGCATCCGGGTCCTGCCGCCATTTCACGCTCGCAAACACCTGCCGTCGCGCATCACCCGGCTGAAGGAGCTCGACGGGCGCACCAGCGTCATGGTGCGCGGGCCGGGCACCGAATTCGATTCTTTGCGCGAATACGTGCGCGGTGACGACGTGCGCTCGATCGACTGGCGGGCCACTGCCCGGCGGAACGACGTGATGGTGCGTACCTGGCGGCCGGAGCGGGATCGCCGCGTGGTCATTGTGCTCGACACCGGCCGCACCTCAGCGGCTCGGGTGAGCGACGAACCTCGGCTGGACTCCGCGTTCGAGGCCGCGCTACTGCTTGCCGCCCTCGCCTCGGTCGCCGGCGACCGAGTGGACTTTCTCGCCTTCGACCGGCGGGTGCGCGGGCGGGTTCAGGGCGCGAGCGGGGCCGCGCTGCTCTCGCAGATGATCGATTCCATGGCCTTGATCGACTCGGAGCTGATCGAAATGGACTGGGCGGCGGTTCCCGGCCAGGTACGTTCTGTCACGAGCCAGCATGCCCTGATCGTGCTGCTGACCTCGATCGATGCTGCTGGCGCGTCGACCGGGCTGCTCTCGGTGCTGCCCCAGCTGACCAAACGGCACACGGTCGTGGTGGCATCCGTTCTCGACCCGGTCACCGTTCTTGCGGCCGGTGAGCGCGGTGGCCGCGACGAGGTCTACCGGGCGGCGGCAGCTGAGCGGGCCTTGCTCGACGTGGCGCGCGTGTCGGCCGCGATCCGCCAGCTGGGAGCGGATGTTGTCACCGACTCCCCGGCACAGCTTCCGCCGGCCCTGGCCGACCGGTACATCGCGCTGAAGGCCGCCGGGCGGCTCTGACTCAGACGGCGCTGGCGCAGGTTTCTCGGCCGAAGTTGTCGGGCAGAACTTTGCGTCATCACCAACTCCGCTGGTCGAGCCTGGCACAGGCACGACCGCAACTATTTTGCGGTACCCGTCAGGCGCTGTAGATGCGGGTACTGCCAGCTTCAAACTCGGCGAGGTCGCCGGTCTCGCCGGCCCGAAAGGCACGGCCGCCAACGACGATCATGTACGCCAGAAAGGCACCGAGCGCGACCGCTCCAATGCCGATCTTGACCGGCCACGGCCACGGCTGCGAGGTGACGAAGCCCTCAATGATGCCCGACACCAGCAGCACGAAAACCAGACCGATAGCCACCGTGAACAACGCCCGGCCGTCTTCGGCGAGGGCTTGCCCGCGGGTACGGGCGCCGGGAGCGATCCAGGCCCAAAAGATCAGCAGTCCACCGGCCGCCGCCACAAAAATCGCGGTGAGCTCGAGCAGACCGTGCGGGGCGATATAGAGAAAGAACACGTCGCCCCTGTCGTAGGCGAACATCACGGCCGCCGTGGTGCCGAGGTTCATCGCGTTCTGCAAAATGATGAACGGCACGTACACTCCGACGATTCCAAAGGCGATGCACTGCGCGGCGATCCAGGCGTTGTTGGTCCAGACCAACCCGGTAAAGGAAGCCGCCGGATTCGCCGAGTAGTACCCCACGAAATCCTCATTCGCGATCTGCGCGAGTTGGGCATCCGTTCCCAGGTTGGCCAGCACCTGTGGATCGTTGAACGCCCACCCGGCGTAGAGCGCCGCGACCACGAACGTCACAACGGCGACGGCGAGGGTGAGCCAGCGCAATCGGTACAGCGCCGCCGGAAGCTGAGCCAGGAAGAACCGGGGAATCTGGGCCAAAACATTGGCACTCACGCCGGTGAACCTCAGCCGCGCCCGCGACAGACCGACCGACAGCCGGTCTCCCTCCAGAGTCGACCCGGCGGTGGACTTGATGGCGGAGAGTTGGGTGGCTCCAGCCTGGTAGCGCTCGATCAGCTCATCCGCTTGGGCACCGGTCAGGCGCCGACGAGCCCCGAGCTCGGTCAGGCGGTCCCAGTCGGCGCGATGCGCTGCCGTGTATGCATCTAGATCCATCTGGTTCAATAGTAGACATGAAGGAGACCGCGCGCCCGTCTGATCGTGCCGAACGTGACGACCTGGCGCGCGACGACGAGCTCGTCACCGGTGAGGCGGTTGCGCTCGACGTGCGGCCGGCCAGCGTCATCCTGCGCGCTGCCGGCGCGATCATCGACACCGCTGCCTACGCAGCCCTCTACCTGCTCATTCTGCTGGCCTTTTTTGTAAGCCCGGGAGAACGTACCGACGCGGCGCTCACCCAGGCGTTCGTGATCGCCGCCCTGGTCTTCTCGATCCTGATCGTGCCCGTGCTGGTCGAAACCCTCACGCAGGGCCGTTCACTCGGCAAGCTCGCTATTGGCGCCCGCATTGTGCGCGACGACGGCGGAGCGATCTCGCTGCGGCACGCCTTCATCCGTTCCCTCACCGGCGTGCTCGAGATTGTGATGACCGTCGGCGGACTAGCAGCAACCGTCGCCCTCCTCAACGGCCGGTCCAAGCGACTCGGTGATCTGCTCGCCGGTACCTACAGCCAGCACGAACGCGTGCCGCGCAATCGCGCGGTCGTTCGCCCCGTCCCTGAGGCGCTCACGTCCTGGTCCCAGACCGTCGACATCGCCCAGCTGCACGACCGTCTGTCCCGCCGCGTCGCCCAGTACCTGCGCCAGTCGCCCCACCTCACTCCCCTCACGCGCGAGCGCCTGGCTCAGTCCCTGGCTGCCGAGGTCAGTCCGTTTGTTTCGCCGCTACCCGACGCTCCCGCCGAGTACCTTCTCGCTGGAGTCGCCGCCGTACGCCGCGAACGTGAATACAACGCACTCCTCCTCGAACGTGAGCGCCTCGCCCGCCTGGCCCCCGTCTTGACCAGCCTCCCCCATGGCTTTCCTAACCGCTAGAGAACCACGGTGGCTGGTTTTTGCAGGCCACCTCGCGTTGGTCGATGGCGGTCTCGACAAGGTCAACGACCGGATGAGTGCGAGCGAGAACATGCTCGTTGCCACTTGAAACACGTGGGCGGCGCGTCGGGTTTGGAGACCTCGCTGCGTTAAACGCACTACTCGGGGGGCTCCAGGTGTTACTGGCCGAACCGGTGTTCGGCACGGCGATTCCACCGATTCTTTATGTCTATATCAATCGCGCCGTGATCATCGGAGCGGGGGCCGCGAAGCTCCTCGCACTGGTCATGGCCATGCCAGCCGTAGACGAGTGGATCGGCGAGAAGGTCGCTACCCTCGCGCCGATTGGGCGCGTCGCAACTGGACAAGCGCGGGGAGCCCGCATCAGCGAAAAGCGACGGGCCACCCGCGTCGACGAATGGTCCCGGCAACGCACGTTAACGCAAAAAAGGCCACCCGTGGGTGGTGTGTTAAAGCAGAAAGGCCACCCGAGGGTGGCCTTTCTGGTGTTTCTAAGTTAAGTCCGGCGGTGTCCTACTCTCCCACAGGGTCCCCC
>NZ_PJJK01000087.1:0-38505 GCF_002929785.1 Cryobacterium sp. Y62
ACCCACGCCCGAAAATCAGAAAACCCGCCAAACCGAAATCAAGATTCCTTCAAAGGTCGACCGGTGGATTCAGGCTAAGAGAAGGCTCATGCAGACCGTGCGTTCGTCTTACCCGATGGGCCCAGACTGAGGGCACGATTTATCGATCGGGAGGCCTCATGTACGTGCACAGAATTTTCGGACGCCCACTGAAGTGGGTCGTCACCGGTGCAGCTGGAGCCTCTCTGCGCGTGGGCCTCGCCTCGGCGCTGACCGATTCGTGCGCCACTGCCGAGCAGCCGGTTCGACCTATTAGGGTACCGGCCGTGTCGGTGCAGCCGAGGGGAGTATCCACTTCGAGTGCTACGCCTTCAGAGCAAACGCTCTCACTGAATCCTGAGCGTACCATCGACCCCGCGCCCGCCCTCAGCGCGCAGGAACTCGTTCCCGCAGCGGACCCGGTGGTCGTGGACGATCATGGCGGCGGCAGAGGTGGATTGGGCAGCAGCGATAATTCACCGCTCAACATGAGAGCGCTCTCACGAGGCTCTCGCGCCGGTCTTAGCTAAACGCAGTTGAGTGAGGGCGTGGACAAACGCCACGCAATCTATCCGCCGGTTTCGGCGCATACGAAAGGTAACCCCATGTTTCAGATGACGAAGAAGCGCACCATCGCCCTCGCAACCATCGGCCTCGCCGGGTTGATGTCGGTCGGCGTGATCGCGGCCCAGGCGAACACCGACCGGGTCGTCGTGGCTCCCACGAGCACCTCCAGCACCGCGCCAAGTTCGAGCAGCGCCACCGATTCTCCGAAAGCCCCCGACGACAGCGACCTGCGCCTCGGTTCCGGCAACGGCGTGGATGACGTGAACGACGCTCCCGATGACAGCGACGGACGCATCGGTTCCGGCAACGGCACCGATGACGTGGTCGACGATTCCGTCAGTGACGCTCCCGATGACAGCGACGGACGCATCGGTTCCGATGGTACCGACGATGTCGCAGATGCCCCGGATGACAGCGACGGACGCGTCGGGAGCAACTCCGGCCAGGACGACAACAATGCCAGCGACGACAACAGCGGCCACGGCGGCGGCGACTCGGACAGCGACGACTCGGGCCACGGCAGCGATCACGAGTAGTCCACACGCGGCAACTTACGGGCTACCGACTCAAGCGAGTCGGTAGCCCGTTCCGCGTACCGTCTCGATGCGTTTCGCACCGTATTTGCCACGCAGATCGCCCACATATACGTCGACGATGTTCGACCCTGAATTGAAATCGTAGCCCCAGATCCGGCCGCGCAGCTGGTCGGGGTCGTACAGCTGGTCGGAGCCAGCTCCACGCGCTACTGCGTCGGAGCCAGCTCCTCCACCGTAAAGGCGGCCTCGGTCGTGTCCTCGATGTCCTGCAGGCTCACACCAGGGGCGCGCTGCCGCAGCACGAGGCCGGTCGGCGTCACGTCGAAGACGGCCGTGTCGCTGATGATGCGGTCGACGACGCGCACGCCGGTCAGCGGCAGTGTGCACTCGGTGACGATCTTCGGGGTGCCGTCCTTGGCGACGTGCTCGGTGAGCACGACCACGCGCGGGGTGCCGGCCACGAGATCCATCGCGCCGCCCATGCCCTTGACCATCTTGCCGGGGATGGTCCAGTTGGCGAGGTCGCCCTGGCCCGAGACCTGCATGGCACCGAGGATGGCTACCTTCACGTGCCCGCCGCGAATCATGCCGAACGAGGTCGCCGAATCGAAGATCGCCGCCCCCGGCAGCACCGTGACGGTCTGCTTGCCAGCGTTGATGAGGTCGGCGTCTTCCTCACCCTCCCACGGGAACGGCCCCATGCCGAGCAGCCCGTTCTCGCTCTGCAGCGTCACCTGAACTCCCTCGGGCAGGTTGTTGGCCACGAGCGTTGGAATGCCGATGCCGAGGTTCACGTAGTCGCCGTCGCTTAGCTCCTGCGCCGCGATGGCGGCCATTTCATCTCTGGTCCACGCCATGATTCACTCTCCTGCCTGTACACCGGCCAGCATGGGCCGGCTGCGCACGGTGCGCTGTTCGATGTCTTTGACCCGAGCTGAGGCTCGAATTAGGCGCTGCACGTAGACGCCGGGGGTGATCACGTGGTTTGGATCGATGTCGCCGGGCTGCACGATCACCTCGACCTCGGCGATGGTCATAATGCCGGCGGTCGCGATGACCGGGTTGAAGTTGCGCGCGGTAAAGCGGTACTCGAGGTTGCCCAGGGTGTCGGCGCGCCAGGCTTTGACCAGTGCGACGTCGGCGACGATTCCGCGCTCCTGCAGGTAGGTCTCACCATCGAAGTCGGCGAGCGGCTTGCCTTCCGCGATGAGCGTGCCGACGCCGGTCTTGGTATAGAACGCCGGAATGCCAGCGCCGCCGGCCCGCAACCGCTCGGCCAGGGTGCCCTGCGGACTGAACTCCACTTCCAGCACACCCGCGAGAAACTGCTCAGCGAACAACTTATTCTCCCCCACATAGGAGGCGATGACCTTGCGCACCTGTCCGGCCTCCAGCAGCACCCCGAGCCCCTTACCGTCGACACCCATGTTGTTCGATACGACGGTGAGATTTTTCACAGCGGATGCCCGTACCGCGTCAATGAGATCCGCCGGAATGCCGCTGAGGCCGAAGCCGCCTACCGCGAGCACCATCCCGTCGCGCAGAACGTCGTGCAGCGCCTCGCTCGCGCTGGTCTGAACCTTGGACATACGGTCTCCTCATCGAGTTGGTATCACGCCTGCCGCAGCGTCCACTTTGTGGACATCATCCGCTATCGTCATACTATTCAGGCCCGACAAGTCCTGTCAAACTTCGGTTTTTCTTTATTCCATACCATGAACTGACGAATGTAAATCATCCACATTATGGACACAGGAGGCGAAATGATTTCTCAGCCACCCGCATCGGGAGTGCCGACGCGAACCGGCGCGTCACCAGCACCGGCCGGGCAATCAGTCCCAGGCGCCTCGGTTCGCGGCGCCCACCCGGAACACGGCTCACAGCTGCCTCAGAGCGCACGCTCGGTGCCGGGCGCACAGGTCGTCGGACGGATCGCCCTACTGTTGCGCCTGGTCGGGCGCAATCCGGCCGGCACTCCCCTGGCCGAGATCGTGCGCGACTCGGGCCTGACCCGGCCCACGGTACACCGACTGCTCACTTCGCTCGCCGCCGAAGGTCTGCTCGACCACGATGCCGTGAGCCACACCTGGCACTACGGCCCCGAGCTGTTCGTCATGGGCACCGTCGCCACGGCCCGCTACCCGATCGAGGAACTGGCCCGGCCGAGCCTGCAGCGCCTCGCCGAAGAGACCGGGGAGAGCGCGTTCCTCTCCATTCGGCGCGGCGCCGAGACGGTGTGCCTGCTCCGCGAGGAGGGCAGTTTTCCGATCCGTTCCTTCGTGTTGCACGAGGGGGTGCGCTTTCCGTTGGGGGTGGCATCCGCTGGAATGGCGATTCTGGCCTACCTGCCCGAGACCGAAGTGGATGCCCTCCTCGCCGACACAGGATCCGCCGACACCGAGACCCTCGCGGCTCGCTGGGGCGCCCAGCACTCCCCCGCGAGCATCCGCGCCAACCTCGAACGCACCCGCGTGACGGGCTATGCGGTCAACCCAGGACTCATCCTGGAGGGCAGCTGGGGCATGGGTGCCGCGATCTTCGACCGCAGCGGCCGCCCGGGCTGGGCACTCTCGCTCACCGGCATCGAGCCACGATTCAAGCCCGAACGGCAGAAGATCCTCGGCCAGCTGCTACTCGACGAGGCCAGCCGCATCACCCAGACCCTGCAGCGCCCCCCGATCGACTAGCCCCCGGGCGAGACAACGCAATCGGCCCCATGGCCACGCTCCGCCCCACGCGAGACGACACGATCGGCCCCATGAATCCGTCCCAAGGAGTTAAATGCGTCTTCTCACGAAAACGAAGGGGCCGAAGATGACATCACCCGAGCCAGGCGAGGGAAGGCACCCGGGAATAAGGACAGCCCCGACCGAGGCCGGGGCTGTTCTTACAGTATAAGTGGAGCTAAGGAGATTCGAACTCCTGACCTTCTCATTGCGAACGAGACGCGCTACCAACTGCGCCATAGCCCCAAACTGCCTTTGAAGAATATCACGGGCCGGCCGCCATTTTCGCCGCTTCCCGTGCGATCCACCAATTAGACAGCGCGGCGACGACGCAGCACGGCGTCGAGGTCGGTCATGCCCGGGCTTGTTTCGCCGACGATTCCCATCGACGCGAATCGGCTCGGCACCGCAGCCACTGCGGGCCTGGCGATCGGCGTGATGGCCCGGTTTGCTTCCTCGGCGAGCGCGGCGGCGCGGCGCGCGACCTCCGCCTCGGCGGCGGACTTGCGCAACTGATTGGCCGCTTCAACGGATGCCATCGCCGACTGCGCAATGGATCCGCGCGAGAGATGCATCGCTCGCGGCACCGGTTGCGGCGTCCAGGTCGCCGAGGCAATCGGGGTCTCTTCGAGCTGTACGGGCTCAAAGACCTGGCCGACCAGAACGGGCAACACTACCGGGGCATCCACACGCACCACACGCGCCGAGCGGGCGACCGTGGCGAGCCGGCCGAGAATACCGAACGCGGCCACCATGACAACCCCGCCACCGACCAAGGCGGTGAATGAGCCGGTCAGGGCGGGAGCGATCCCCGTCACGACCAGCACGAATCCGGCCAGCAGAACCAGCGACACCAGGCCACGAAAACGGCGCAGCCGCCGAAGCTTAGAAACGGGCGGCTCCAACGCGCGCGGCGCAGCGGCAGCAGCGAGTGCCGCAGCGGCGCGGCGAACGTCCCGGGCAGCATCCGCCACTGCCTGCGCTTCGGCCCGTTCGGTCTGCTCAGCCCGCGCCAGAACGCGTTGCTGCTCGGCCACGGTGCGGGCGGTAGCTTCTAGTCGCACCTGGTGCGGCACCTCGGCGGTTTCGGCTAGAATGCGCAACGTTTGCTGCAGCCGTACGGCGTTTTTTTCGGTCGCCTGGTACTGCTTGCGGCGCGACCAGGTGGGCATCAGGTAGGCAACCCAGAGCACTGCGGCCACCGCCACCATCACCCCGCCACCCAATGCCTCATTACTCATGTTGTCAACGGTAAGAGGCGCAGCCACTAGAGCCGATGATTACCGGTGGCGTGTCACCGAAGTTAATACACTGATTCCGCCCCCGAACGGGGCGAATCGGCGCGAATCGGCGCGATCATCTAACTATGACCCGCACCGGATGCGCGGCCGACTCGAGATCTGCCGCGGTGACCGTGGCGGCATCCGCTGGTACCATCCCGTCGTACCAGCGGCGCAATACGCCCTGGGTGAGTTCCTCGGCGACGAGACCGAAGCAGAAGTGGTCACGCCAGTCACCGTTGATATGGATATAGCGGCGACGCAATCCCTCATAGCGAAAGCCAAGTTTCTCAACGACCCGCAGGCTCGCCTTGTTCTCCGGGCGGATGCAGATCTCCATGCGATGCAGGCCGAGCTGATAGAAGCAGTAGTCCGTCGCGAGGGCCACGGCCATCGGCGTGATCGACTGGCCGGCGAACTTCTCACTCACCCAGTAGCCGATGGTCGCCGACGACAGCGATCCCCAGGTGATCGACGACACGTTCAGCTGACCGGCCAGGTGCCCGTTACTTTCGACGATGAACGGCAGGCCGTTACCCGACCGCGAGTGTGTCAACAGACTCCGAATGCTGGCGCGCGTGTCGAAAGACATCGGCGCGTACGGGTTGGTCGCCTCCCACTTACGCAGCCAGGAACGGTTGGCCAAAAGTTCGCCTTCGAGGGCCCGGGCATCGCGCAATCGGATGGGGCGCAGAGTGACGGCCCCCTCGCGCAGGGTTGGTATAGCGATCGGCACGGTTCGCCTGTCTGTCGTGGGCTGAAAACCCCGGTGGGGCTGGGCTGTATTTTGGACTGGTGCGGCGTTAGTCGAGCGTGGCGACGAATTCGTGCAGCCACGGTTTGAGGTCCGGCCCGAGGTCTTCGCGATCGACGGCAAGCTGCACGATGGCCTTGATATAGTCGAGCCGGTCGCCGGTGTCGTAACGACGCCCCCGAAAGATGAGGCCGTAAACGCCGCCGGTGCTTTCGGGGTTGACAGTCATTTCCTGCAGGGCATCGGTCAGTTGAATTTCGTTGCCCTTGCCCGGCGCGGTGTGCTCGAGAATGTCGAACACCTCTGGGCGCAACACATAGCGGCCAATAATGGCGAGGTTGGACGGAGCATCCTCCTGGCTGGGCTTTTCGACCAGCCCGGTGATGCGCACGACGTCGGGGTCGTCGGTCAACTCGACCGCGGCCGCACCATACAGGTGAATCTGCGACGGGTCAACCTCAAGCAGCGCGACGATGCTGGCGTTGCGCTTGACCTGCTCCTCGAGCATGCGCGTGAGTAGCGGGTCGCGGGCATCGATAATGTCGTCACCAAGCAGCACGGCGAAGGGTTCGTGGCCGACATGCATGCGCGCGCGCAGAACGGCGTGGCCGAGGCCGCGCGGGTCACCCTGACGCACATAGTGGATGTCGGCGAGCTCGTTGGATTCGCGAACCTTGGCGAGCCGGGTCTGGTCGCCCTTACGTTCGAGCATGGCCTCAAGCTCGGTCATGCGGTCGAAGTGGTTCTCCAGCGCGTTCTTGTTGCGCCCGGTGACCATCAGCACGTCGCTGAGCCCGGCCGCAACGGCTTCCTCAACGACATACTGAATGGCCGGCTTGTCGACGACGGGCAGCATCTCCTTCGGCATGGCCTTGGTCGCTGGCAGAAATCGTGTTCCCAGCCCAGCTGCGGGAATGACGGCTTTAGTTATCGGGGTACCCATGGGCACTAGGTTAGTGGCAAGTAGGATGCATCATATGGACTCCGACATTGGTCATCGAAAGCGTGCGCTGAGAGCGGAGCTGCGCGAACGTCGCCAGAACATGACCTCCTCGGAGCGTGAATCGGCTACGGCCGGCTTCACCGAAAACCTGCAGAGTCTCGTGGTCGACCTCTCCGCCCGGTCGATTTCCTGCTACCTATCGGCGCGCAATGAACCCGATACCCGGCCCTTTCTTAACTGGGCGACGGCGGAGGGCATTCGTATTCTGTTTCCCATTTCTCGCGAAGACGGTCTGCTGGACTGGACCGTCGGCGACGGCGAAGAAGAATTCACCGGCATTTCCGGGGTCCCCGAAGCGGTCGGAACCCTACTCGGCCCGATCGCCGTCAACGATGTCGACCTCATCATCGTGCCGGCAGCGGCTATCGACGAGTCGGGCCTGCGCATGGGCTGGGGCCGCGGCTACTTCGACAAGACCCTCGGCTCGATGGAAAAGTGCCCGCCGGTTTACGCCGTCGTCTTCGACAGTGAATACCTCGACGAGGTTCCCCGAGAAGTGCATGACCAACCGGTCAACGGTCTCGTCACACCGACTCGCATCATCGCGTTCTGACCATTTAATACCGCTCGTGAACCCCGTTCTGCGTCTGGCGGGCAGCCAGCGCGCCTAACCTTAGTTCTGGCAGGCATTTGCCTGTCGGAACAACCAGCTGGAGATGCAGTGCCTACCTACTCTTACCGTTGCACCGAGTGCGACACCGCCTTCGATATCCAGCAGGCCTTCACCGACCACTCGCTCACGGTGTGCCCGACCTGCCAGGGCAAACTGCGCAAGGTCTTCTCCTCCATCGGCGTGACCTTCAGCGGCTCCGGTTTCTACAGCAACGACTCCAAAGCGGATGCGAAGCGGTCCAACCCAAATCTCGACCGCAAGCCGGCCGAGAAGCCCGATTCATCGGCGAGCAAGCCGGACTCCTCGGCGACCAAGCCCGCCGAAAAGAAAGCGGACAGCACATCCGCCAAGTCCGCGGCACCTACCTCCGTTCCGACCGCTAAGGCGTCTTAAAGCATGGCGCTGACCAGGACGGTCTCCCAAGTCATTCGATTGGAGCACCCCGTGATCAACGGTTTCAAAGAATTCATCATGCGCGGCAATGTCATCGACCTCGCCGTCGCCGTCGTCATCGGTACGGCGTTCACCGCCCTCGTCACGTCGATCGTCACGAGCATCTTCAACCCGCTCATTGCGTCGATTTTCAAAGCGGACTCGCTTGCTAAAGCGCTCCCATTGACTCTCTCCGGTGGCGACAAAATTCTGTTCGGCGCCGTCATCGGTGCCCTGATCAACTTTCTGCTGATCGCCGCCGTCGTCTATTTTCTGATCGTGCTTCCGCTGAACAAGCTCAAGGAGGCCCAGGACCGTCGTCGCGCCGCCGGTGTGCCATCCGAGGTCGTAGCCGACCCCACGACCGAGCTCGACCTACTCACCGAGATCCGCGACCTGCTGGCCAGGAACGCCGCAGCAACCGCTTCCGACGAGGGCTCCAAACACACCGCCTAAAATACCGTCTGCCCCGTTATCGGGGGAACACCCATTCCCCCCCCTTTTGGGGTAATGTAAGCACGCCCCCGGGCGATTCGCGCGGACTGGCCGCACGGTGAACGAATTACAGGAGCGGTCAGATGAACCAGCTATTCTTGCGCGCGAGCGGATGCGCCGCAGCGCTCGCGCTCATCACTGCCTCCCTCCTTGTGGCTGGCCCGGCCTCGGCCGCGACGACCACCCAGATCATCAGCGGCGTCACGTATACGCTCGACGACGCGGCCAATACCGCCTCGGTCACTGACTACGACCACTCTGCGGCGAGCGTGACCATTGAGTCCAGCGTCGGCTCGTATCCGGTAACGAGCATCGGCGTGGACGCCTTCCGGGTAGCGTACGAAGACACCACGTCCACGAAACTCAGTTCCGTTTCCATCCCTGGTTCTATCCTCGCCATTGAGGACGGTGCATTCCAAAACAATGCTCTGAACCCCATAGCGATCCCTGGATCGGTCATCACCATCGGGGCATTCGCTTTCGCCGACAACGACCTGACCACCCTCGCGCTGCCCGACTCGGTGCTCTCCGTCGGCGCTTTCTCCTTCTTTGCCAACAAACTCACCACACTCGATCTGGGTGAGTCCATCGTCGACATCGGCGGCACGGCCTTCAGCGGTCATCTGCAGGGCAACGGCACCGACAACAATATCGGCTCTGTCGTGATCCCCAACTCCGTCATCACCATTGGCGACGGCGCCTTCCAGCACCTGAACAATCTGACCGAGGTCGTACTCGGCGACTCGGTTGAAACTCTCGGTGAATACGCCTTTGGCTTCTCCTACAATCTTGAATCGATCAGCATCCCCGATTCAGTCACGACCATCGGACCGTATGTATTTGCAGTGAGCGGGCGTCTTTCCGAGTTGGCTTTGGGTAGCGGGGTCAGTACAATCGCCGCAGGCGCGTTCCAGCAGACGGCGCTCACATCGGTGTCCATTCCCAATTCCGTCACCGAAATCGGCGACTTCGCCTTCGCTTATGGGCACTTGACCTCGGTGAGCATCGGCGCGTCAGTTTCCAGCATCGGTAACCAGGCGTTCTCCAACCAATCAGACTTTATGTCCCATGAATTCGTCAACGATCTGACTTCTGTGTCCTTCGCGGGCAATGCCCCCACGGTGTTCACTGCCGGTTCTGAGCAGAACCAAGGCTCGCTCGGCTTCAGTACCGGCCTGACGGTGTCGTATTTCTCGGACCGCACCGGCTTCACCAACCCCTGGCAGGGGTACGCCACGACGCCCGTCGTGCGCGATGTCACAGCGCCAACCATCACGATCGATGGCGGCGCCTTTGTGACCACACTCGATCTGACACCGGCGATCACCGGTACCACCGGCGAAGCCGCCGGCACAACCGTCGCCGTGACTCTCGGTGATCAGACATTGACGACGACAGCGACCGGAACCGGAACCTGGGCAATCTCCCCCACGGTCACCGCGGGCAGCTACACCGTCACAGCATCCGTCACCGATCAGGCCGACAACACCGGAACCGCCACCCAGTCCTTGCGGGTCAACTCTCAGAACCCCGCAGCGTTACCGCCGGCCAGCACCACCGCCGAACTCGAGACCTTCATCGTCGACAATAGCCTCGACAGCGCTGCCACCTCCGCAGCCTTCATCGCCACCGGAGCCACAGTGGGCAACCCGCTCGACTCGCTCGACACCAGCGAACCCTTCTCGGGAAACCTGCCCTGGTCCGATCCCACGGACAGCTTTGTCGATGTCTACGCGTACTCCTCACCGACTTTGCTCGGCACGTTCCCCGTCGTAAATGGCATGGTCATCATCAACAGCGTCAACCTCGCCGCCTTGTCAGCCGGCGCCCACCACCTCGTCTTCATTGGCCAGACTAGCGGCGCCGTCTCGGTACTCAACATCACCGTGCAGCCCGCGGCAACAACGACAACAACCGCTGGTACACAGAGCAAGCTTGCACTCACCGGTGTCAATTCATCCGCACCGATCGGCATGGCACTCGCACTCGTCCTCCTCGGATCCGCGCTCCTGCTCAATCGCCGCCGAACCGCGACGCAGCGCTAGCACCCCGAACGACCCGAATGTCTGAGCTGTGAAGCAGGCGACCTGCCCCCGGGGCGTCGCCACCTGAACAGGGCACCGGCGATGCCGAGGGCGAGCGGAGCAGAGCCAACGAAAGAGCGGCGAAGGCGAACCCCCTACTACCAGTGCGGCGGGCGATCCTGCAGCAACTGTGCCTCGTTCGCGCTGGGTGCGCTTCCGGTGTGCGCGACACCGCCCTCTTCCCGCAACACCGGCGGATGCGGGTTCGGGTCGGTGTCCGGTGCCGGCAGCAGCCGGGCGCGCCGAGCCGTGCCCGCGGCCTTCACGATCGGCTGACGCTCGGTACCTAGGCGCGGCGCATCGTCTCGAGCGGTCATGCGCCCGGCCGCTTCGGCGCGATCGTGGAGGCGTCGCCGGACGCAAAGGGCGGGGCATCCGTTTGAGGAACACCGGCGATGGCGGCGACGCGCGCCGCCACGGCGTCTGGGTTACTAAACAATTCGAAGCTGTGCACGCGCAGGTAATGCCAGCCGAGACGACGCAGCACCTCGGGACGCAACCGCAGGGACTCGCGCAGGCTCGCGCGCCCGACGACGGCATCCGTTTCGACCACGATGGCACGCGTGCCGTAGGAGGCGGCGAGGGCGAGCTTACCGCGGTGCCCGAGGCGTACGCTGAGGCCGAGCTTTTCGAGGCGCCCTCCGAGGTCGACCAGCATGGCCTCGCTCGCGTCTGGAACCTGCACCTCATCGCGGCGGGCCTCGGTCTCACTGAGCACCTGGGACAGCGCGAGGATGCCGTGGCGCTGGCGATCCTCGTCGATGTCGGCAGGACGAAAGCAGGACACGATGTCGAGCGCGCGGCGGGCCCGGGTCATGCCGATCGCGAGCAGGCGTTCGCCGCCGGGTTCGCCGAGCGAACCGAAGTTCGACAGCAGACGCCCGTGCGGGGTGCGGCCGTAGCCGATCGAGAAGATTACCCGGTCCCGGCTCTGCGCCACGGCCTGCTCGAGGGTGAGTACGGTGAACGGTTCGCTGCGATCCTTCAGGATGAAGTCGGACAGGTCGGTGCGCTTCGCGAACGCGGCCAGCACAGCCTGCTGCACGCGAACGGCGTGCCGGGTGCTCGCGGTGATCACCATGAGCGATTCGCGCGGGCGCTTCGATGCGTGGTCGAGCACGAGGTCGACAACCTTCACGACCTCAGCGTCCACGCTCTCGATGGCGCCGCTGTCGGCGTCGGGCATACCACGACCACCGGCCACATAGTTAATGGTCAAGCTGCCGTGGCCGAGAAAGCTTCCAGCCCAGGGCAGCGAGTCGATGCGGCCACCGTAGAAGCGGTGGTTGACCAGTTCGGTGAGGTCTTCGCCGCCGGCCCGGTAGCTGCGGGTGAGGGTCAGGGTCGGCAGCAGTTCGCCGAGGCGGGCCAGCGCGGAGTCGGCGTGCAGGGCATCGACCGAGACATCGGGCGTCGGCGCGGCCTCCCCCGAGGCCGAAATTCCGGTCTCGAACGCTGACGGCGTCTGGGTGACCGGGTCACCGAACGCCACAATCTGGCGTCCGCGGCGAATCGCGCCGACGTTTTCGGCGAGGGTCGTCGCTCCAGCATCGACGAGTAGCACTGTGTCAAAGGTGATCTGGTCGCTGATGTCGGCGATCTCGTACGGCGAGGCGAGCCAGACCGGCGCGAGCACCCGCCCGAGGTGCGGGGCGACCTCGTTGAGCCGGGCTAGCGTGGCCCGGTCGGCGCGCAGCAGGCGGCGCAGCTGATCGGCTTCCTCGGGAAAGTCGACGACGCCGATCTTCCAGGTTTCAGCCAGTAGCCAAGCCAGCAGCTTCCCCGAAGCGGATGCGTGCGCCTCGTCGACGAGTTTGAAATCGGCCTCGAGGCGGTCCAGTACCTGCGTGTTCGCGTTGAGAAGGGCTCGGTCGCTCGCCAGCATAATCTCAAGCACGGACTGCCACCAGGCCAGTTCGAGCTCGGCGGCGACGTTCTCCTCCGACACGTGCCGCTGGGACAGGTCGGTCATCAGCGGGTCGAGGTTGTGCTCGCGCAGCGTTGCGAGCAGCGCGGTGCGCTCGTGCAGGTTGGCGAGTACCTCACTCTCGGCGGCGAGGCCGGAGATCATCGACACCAGTTCACCGAGCTGACGCCCGGCGAGGGTGCGCGGCGTGCCGACGGTGCCGAGGGGAACGTCGAGCAGGCCGAGGTCTTCGGAGACGCGCTGAAAAGCGACGTGCACGTCGTTGATGCCGACGGGCACCTCAGGCGTGACTCCGGCGGCGGCGTAACGTTGCCAGAGCGTGCGCTGGTCTTGGATGCGGCGCAGGCTTTCGTTCATGTCGTTGACCCGCACGCCGGGGCGCTGGTATTCCTCGGCGAGCCTCCGCAGCCTACGACGGCTGGCCGAGCTCATCTCGGAGGATTCGCGGCGCGACGACGTGGCGGCGATCAGCTCGGTGAGCGACCGGTCGAAGACGCCGGGTTGGAATTTGTCGAGGGTTTCTCGAATGTCGAGCAGCAGGCGCAGGTAGATGCCGAGTTCGTTGATCGTCTCGAACGGGCGCAACCGGGTCTGGCCGATCAGGCCGTTGGCCCGTTCGAGCAGCCGCGGCAGTTCGATCTGGTTGATGCGCTTGGCAAGCTGGTGTGAGTTGGAGGCATCCGCTGTAGAGGTGAACGAGGCGCCATACCAGGGTGAGTCGCCGGGGCCGTAACGGAATTCGCCAAGAATGGCGGCCTTGATCAGGGTATTGGCGGCGGCTGATCGGGAGTGAGCGAGCAATTCGAGGGCGTGCCGGTCGAGCCGGGCGGTGGTCGACGGCGGCTGCGGCAGCTGGGCAAGGCGGGCGAGTTCGCCGAGGGCATCGAGTACAGAGACACCGAGGGCTGAGTCGCGGCGGGTGAGCGCCGATCGGTAGTCGAGCAGCACTTTGCGCAGGCGCACCAGGGCGTCATCGACGTCGCCGACCCGCGGCTGGGCGGCTTTCTCATTGCGGGTGATGGACTGGATCAGGTCGCGGCGCAGCGTGCGCGGGGTCACGGCGATGCCGGGCAGGCCCACCTGCACGAGACGACCGGCGATTCCGTCGAGACTGGAGCGGCGTGCGCTGACAACGAGCACACGCTTGTGCTGGGCGACGAGCGAACCGATGGCGTTGACGATGGTCTGGGTACCGCCGGTGCCGGGCAGGGTCTTCACGACGAGGGAGTTGCCGGCCGCGATCTGCGCGACGACGTTCTCCTGCTCGGGGTCGGCGTCACCGAGCAGCGTGTCGGTGGCCGGTGGCCGTGCGTCCTGGCCGATCGGAACCACCGGGTTGTAGGCAGACTCGATGTTGCGCTTGGCGGTCATGTTGCCGGCGACGGCGTCGAGCAGTGGGTGGTCGAGGTTCGAGGCGTCGGCGGCCAGTGCTTGGCCGCAGGAGGCGAAGCTCGAGACGACGAGGCGGGGCACTACGTTGAACCAGGGCAGGTGCGAGGTCAGACCGCGCAGGCGGTCGATGACCGGCTGCGGTTTGAACGCACCGTTCGTGACGGCGAGCGCCACGAAGGCGTCGGCGTCGAGCACGATCTGAAACTGGTCGTGCAGGGCGCGGGCCAGTTCGGGGTTGAGAAAGGGCTCGCCCTTGAGCTTGAGCTCGTAGTCACGGCCGTAGCGGCGGATCGCGAGCGGGCGCAGCAGCACCGGGGCGCTGTACTCGACGTCCTGATAGCGCCATTCGGCGAGGCCGATGGCGAGGTTGACCGACTCGATGCCGCGCATCGAGCGCAGTTCGATGCCCTTCTGGGTGATCTCGTTCGCGGCCAGACGGGCGTTGCGCAGCGCGAGTTCGTCGCGAATGAGGTTGGACAGCAAAGTGGTCTTGCCGATGATGAACTGCGGCAGCCCGCCGGGATGGGTGGCGCTGAGCTCGATGCGGGTGCGGGCTTCGTCGGTGAAGTGCAGCAGCGGGGAGCGTCCGCCGAGCGCGGCGAGTTCGTCGCGCCAGCGCTGCCAGACCGGCTCGGCAATGTTTCCGGCGGTATACGCCGGGTCGCCCAAACTGAGGTTATGGGGACTGGTCACGTTTTGCGGGTCGCCGGGGACGACGTCCAGGTACTTGGAAAGCACGTCGTCGTCGTCTTGTTTTCTATCGAGGTGCCACACAGGGATACCCTAATTGCGAAATCACCGGTTTGCCCTGAGGCGACCGGGGTTTCGCGTGTATTGGCCCCTCATAGCCAGTTTCGACGCTTGAACACGAGATACAGGGTCAACCCCATGCCGAACATCAGAGCGAGCGCCAGCGGGTAGCCAATGACCCAGTGCAGTTCGGGCATATGGTCGAAGTTCATTCCGTAGATGGTCCCAACCAGGGTCGGCGCGAACAGAATGGCAGCCCAGCTGGAGATCTGCTTGACTTCCTCGCTCTGCGCGAGACTGGTCTCCGACAGGTGCCGCATTTCGTCGTTCTGGGCTTGTCCCACCAGGGTGCTGTGCACTGTGAGCGCGTTTTGCAGCAGTTGCCGAAACGCGTCGCCGCGTTCGACGATGCGCAGGGTGTGGTCGAGCACGTCGCGCAGGTGCCGGTGTAGCTCCAGGTCGACGTTGTACTTGTCGAAGCCGCGCTGCATGGCCTC
Source organism: Cryobacterium sp. Y62 (assembly GCF_002929785.1). NCBI lineage: Bacteria > Bacillati > Actinomycetota > Actinomycetes > Micrococcales > Microbacteriaceae > Cryobacterium > Cryobacterium sp. Y62. Next base: position 15,075 of record NZ_PJJK01000087.1, read on the forward strand.
AAACATGCTCACGAGCGGCTGGGTGGCCCGCTGAAATTCGATCACCTCGCGGGACAGGGCGTAGATGCGCCGGCTGACCTCTGGGTCGCCGTCGAAGAGTTGGTCTTCGATCTCATCGATGTCGTTTTCGAGGCCGGCCACGACCGGCCCGTACTCGTCGACGACCTGGTCGAGAATCGCATAGAGCACGGCCTCCGGCCCGAGGGCGAGCAGGTGCGGGGTGCTCTCCATGCGATCGCGCACCTGGGCCAGGTCGGGCGATTCCGCGTGACGGATGGTCACGACGAAGTCGGGCCCGACGAACACGTGCAGCTCACCGAATTCGACGCGTTCTTCGTCGTCTATATAGCGTGCCGGACGCAGCACGACGAACAGGATGTCGCCATAGCGCTCGATCTTCGACCGTTGATGGCCCTTGAAAGCATCCTCAATGGCCAGATGGTGCAGGCTGAACTCGGTGGCGACGGCGCGCACTTCCTGCTCGCTCGGCCGGTACAGTCCGATCCAGGAGAAGCCCTTATGCTCCTTCATAACCTCGAAGGTCTCGTCCAGGCTCGGCGGCGTCGCCACCCGGCGCCCGTCCACGTAGACCGCGTTGTCGACCAGCGCCATGGGTTCTCCTTGCTCGAAGTTCCAGTGTGCCACTCGGGTACGGTTGCACTGTGACGCAAACGGATGTCTCCCTCCTCCTGGCTCCGCGGGCGCCGCTCCCCGCGCCCGACCGTCAGCACCTGGCCGAGGCCGTCGCGCGGGTCTTGCGGATCGAGCTTGCCGAGGTCACAATCGAGCAGCGCTGCGAGCGCTGCGGCGGTACGCATGGGAAACCCCGTGTGCTGCGGCCGCCGGGTGCCTTCGTGAGCCTGAGCCGCGCCGCCTCGACCGTCGCCGTCGCCGTCTCGTTGGTCGGGCCACTCGGTGTCGACATTGAGAGCGTCGGCGCTGTCAGCCGGGCCGGGTTCGACGACGTCGCATTCAACGGGGGCGAGCGCGAAGTCCTGCAGGCGGTGCCGGTGGGTGAGCGTGACCGGGTGCGCGCAGGGCTCTGGACGGCGAAGGAAGCGGTGCTTAAGCTGTCCGGCTCGGGGCTGACTGTGGACCCACGGGAGCTGAGCGTGGCGGGGCGGGGCGGGGCGGCATCCGCTTTGCTGAGCTGGCCGGGCAGCAGCCTCGATCTGAGCCAGGTACACCTCACGAGCTTTGACGCTGGGCCAGGTCTGGTCGGAACGGTGGCCACTCTCGGTCCGAAAGCACGCCAGATCGTGCTGCTCTAGAGGCTCGGCAGGGGTCGCTCCTGCACCCAGCGAGCGACGAACCCGCCGATCGCCCGACTGCCGGTGTGCTCGGCGAAGAACTCGATGAAGTCGTCGGTGGAGACGTACCCGTGCCGCCGGGCCGACGTGTAGGCGCGCAGGGCTGAGAAGAAGGCCTCGTCACCGAGCGACTTGCGAATGGCGTGCAGAGCGAGCGCTCCGCGCTTGTAGACGCGGTCGTCGAACATGGCGTGCGGGCCCGGGTCTCCGACGACGATGTCGCGGGGCAGCGCAGCGACCTTGCCGCGGTGCAGGGCGGCCAGAACGTCGGCGGTGCGACCGCCGCGCTGCTCCTCCCAGAGCCATTCGGCGTAGCAGGCGAAGCCCTCCTGCAGCCAGATGTCCTGCCAGCGGGCCACTGTGAGGCTGTTGCCGTACCACTGGTGCGCCAGTTCGTGGGCGATCAGCCGGTCGCTGCCGTGGTTGCCATCGACGTGGTTGCTGCCAAACACGGCTAGGCCGTGCGCCTCGAGCGGAATCTCCAGCTCGTCCTCGGTGACCACGACGGAGTACGACGCGAACGGATACGGGCCGAATCGGTCGGCGAAAAATGCAATCATCTCGGTGAGGCGGGCGAAGTCGGTGCTGACCCGGGTCGTCAGTTCAGCCGGAAAGTACAGGCTGTGGGCGACCGGCCGGGCAGCGAGGTCACTGCGGCGATAGCGCCCGATCAGCACGGTCGCGAGGTAGGTGGCCATCGGCTCCCGCACATCGAAGGTCCAGCTGGTGCGCCCGGAGCGGCTCGACTGCGCCGACAACACCCCGTTGGACACCACGGTGTACCCCGATTCACAGCCGACGGTGATGCGAAACGTGGCTTTGTTGCTCGGATGGTCATTGCACGGAAACCAAGAGGGGGCCCCGCAGGGCTGCCCGGAGACGAGTACGCCGTCGTCGAGTTCTTCCCAGCCGACATCACCCCAATTGCTGCGCACCGGATGCGGCGCCCCGCGATAGCGCACCACGACCTCAAACAGGGCCCCGGCTTCCACCGGTGTGGCGAGCGTGATCACGAGTTTGCGGGCCGTGTGCGTCACCTTCGCCGGCCGCGCACGGTTCACTGTGACTTTTTCCATACTGAGGCCGGCGAAATCGAGACTGAATCGGTCCAGCCGCATCAGCGCCCGCGCGGTGATGATCGCGGTGGCGTTCAGCCGGTTGGTGGCCACTCGGTAGTCGAGGCTCAGCTCATAGTGCTCGGCGCTGTAGCCGCCGTTGCCGGAGGTGGGAATATAGGGGTCGCCGGCGCTGGCGGCACCGTAAGTGGTCTGCAGAGTCTGGCCCATCAGTCAACTATTCCACGCTCGACCACGGCGGCTGGTGCCACGGCGTGATCGGGTTGCCGGACCAGAGCGACCCGGTCGGCACGCGTTCGCCGCGCATCACGAGCGAGCCGGGGCCGACGGTCGCTCCGGCATCGATTGACGCCGCTGGCAGAATGACACCGTTCGGGCCCAGGGTGGCACCCTCCGCGAGTTCGACCGCGTCGAGCTGCATGATCCGGTCGTGAAACAGGTGGGTTTGCACGACGCAGCCGCGGTTGACGGTGCTGCCGGCGCCGAGTCGTACGAGGTCGGCTTCGGGCAGCCAGTAGGTTTCGCACCAGACGCCGCGTCCCACCGTGGCGCCGAGGGTGCGCAGCCAGACGGCGAGCGCCGGCGTGCCCGATGCTTTCTCGGCGAACCACGGGCGGGCCACCATCTCCACGAAACTGTCCGACACCTCGTTGCGCCAGATGAACGATGACCAGAGCGGATGCTCCGACGCGTCGATCCGCCCGACCAGCGTCCACTTGACCACCGTCGTGACCGCGGCGGCGACCGCGCCGGCCACGAGCATGACCACGCCGGACAGGGCGATGGCCGCGCCAAGTCCCAGCCATAGCCAGACCAGGTCGAGCAGGGCAAGCACGAGCAGCGCGATCCACGCTGTGGTGAACCCGGCCACGATGCGCAGCAGTTCCCAGAGTGACCGGGCAACTTTCAGGCGAACGGGAGGATGGAACGTTCGCGAGTCGTCGGCATCCGTTTGCCTGCGCCGCAGGCGGGCCGGCGGGTTGCCGAGCCAGCTGGAGCCGCGCTTAGCCTTGCGCGGCGTCGAGGAGAGCACCGCGACGAGCCCGTTGCGCGGCACGGTACGACCGGGGCCTGCCATGCCGCTGTTGCCGAGAAAAGCCTTGCGACCGATCTTGGCCGGGCCGATGTGCATCCAGCCGCCGCCGAGTTCGTAGCAGGCGACCATGGTGTCGTCGGCGAGAAAGGCGGCCGGGGCGATGGTTGTCAGCGAGGGCAGCAGCAGCACGGTCGATGCCTCGACGTCGGCGCCCACCTTGGCGCCGAGCAGGCGCAGCCAGGTCGGGGTGAGCAGGCTTGCGTAGACCGGAAACAACACGTTGCGGGCACCGTCCAGGATGCGTTCGGTCATCCAGACCTGCCAACCGATGCGGCTGCGCACCGGATAGTAGCCTTCCCGCAGCCCAACACCGAGTGCTCTCACGAAGGCGATCACGAGCAGCGCGTAAGCGAGCCCGCCGGCCAGAACGGCGACCGGCATGATCAGGGCGGCCCGCAGCACGGCGACACCGAGATTGCCGGTGTCGCCGACGGCGCCGCCGACGATGAGCGCGCCGAGCGCGAGGGCAAGTGTGGGAACCGCAGTCATCGCAACGGAGCCGGTGGCGAACGCGCCGAGCCAGCGGCTGGCTCGTGCCGGTCGTTCGGCCGGCCAGGGACGTCGGGCCGATCCGACCCGGCGGGCCGGGGACCCGGCCCAGCGCTCTCCAGCCGGGACCCGCGAGGAGACGGCGGCGCCGGACTCGATCTCCGCGCCGTTACCCACATGGGCGCCACCGAGCAGGGTACTGCGCGAGCCGATCCGGGCGTCGGCGCCGACGTGCAGGTGCCCGATCCGCAGCACGTCGCCATCGATCCAATGACCGGCCAGGTCGACCTCGGGTTCGATCGAGGCCTGGGCGCCGATGCTGAGTAGGCCGGTGACCGGCGGCAGCGAGTGCAGGTCGACGTCGCGGCCAATCTCGGCACCCAGCGCCCGGGCGTAGTAGCTGATCCAGGGCGCACCGGCCAGGCTCGCAGCGTCAACGAGCAGGGCTACCTGCTCGGCGAGCCACAGTCGCAGGTGCATGGAGCCGCCGCGCGGGTAGTTGCCCGGCGTCAGGTTGCGCAATAGCAGCCGTGCGGCGACGACCGCGATTAGCATCTTGCCGGGCGGCGTCACGAACAGCGCAAAGCCCAGGGCCACCCACCACCAGGACAGCGTCGGCGCAACGGGAGCCCCGGCCAGGCTCAGCAGGTTATTGATGATGGCGAGGTAGACCAGCCAGCGGGCGCCGCCCAGCACGTGCAGCGGAATGCCGAGCAGCGTCTGCGCGAGCTGGCTTGAGGCTGGCGTCGGCAGTACGCTGCGCAGCGAAGGGGCCTCGACGGGAGTGCGCGCGTCGAGTTCCTCGGCGAGCGAGCCGATGCGCGGGTGGTCGTAGAGGTCGGCGACGGTGGTTTCGGGGTGCCGGGTGCGCACGGCCGACACGAATTGCGCGGCCGAGAGCGAGCCGCCGCCCTGAGCGAAAAAATCATCGTCGGGTCCAGTCACCGGCACGCCCAAAATGGATGCCCACGCCTCTGCCAGCCACGCAGCCGTCGGCGACAGCGCCGCGGCCTCGTCGGCCGAGGCCGGCAACGGCCAGGGCAGTGCTGCCCGGTCGACCTTGCCCGAGGTGCGTGTGGGCAGCGCGTCGACGATGGCGAGCAGTGGCACGAGCGCGGCGGGGAGTTCCTCGCGCAGCCGGCCGATCGCGGCCGACCGGTCGAACGGTGCGCGCGCGTTGGCGAGGGCGATATAGCCGACCAGAACGTGGTTTCCGGCCGGGGTAGTCTGCACCACGGCGGCGCCGCTGGCGACTCCGGGAAGAGCGCCCAGGGCCGCATCCACTTCACCGAGCTCGATGCGGCGGCCGCCGAGTTTCACCTGATCGTCGGCACGGCCGGCAAAGACGAGGCCGGCCGTTTCGAAGCGCACCAGGTCACCGCTGCGGTAGGCGCGATCCCAGCCGAGCTGCGGGTGCGGGGCAAATTTCTCGGCGTCCTTCTCGGCGTCGAGGTAACGGGCCAGGCCGACGCCGCCGATGATGAGCTCGCCGGTCTCCCCCTGGGCGACCCGGTGTCCGGCCGCGTCGACGACGGCGAGATCCCAGCCGTCGAGCGGCAGGCCGATGCGCATCTCACCGACACCGTCCACGAGGGCGCCGCAGGCGACGACGGTCGCCTCGGTCGGCCCATAGGTGTTCCAGACTTCGCGGCCGCGAGTGGCGATGCGGGCGACAAGTTCGGGCGGGCAAGCCTCGCCGCCGAAGATGAGCAGGCGCACGGCCTCGAGCGACTCTTCCGGCCAGAGCGCGGCCAGGGTCGGCACGGTCGAGACCACGGTGATGCCGTGGGTGATCAGCCACGGGCCGAGGTCAGCGCCGCTGCGCACGAGCGAACGCGGCGCCGGCACCAGGCAGGCTCCGTTGCGCCAGGCCAGCCACATTTCCTCGCAGCTCGCATCGAAGGCCACCGAGAGGCCGGCCAGCACGCGGTCGCCGGTTCCGATCGGTTCGCCCTGCAGAAAGAGCCCGGCTTCAGCGTCGACGAAAGCTGCGGCCGAGCGGTGGGTGACGGCGACGCCCTTGGGCACGCCGGTCGAGCCGGAGGTGAAGATGACCCAGGCGTCGTCGCCGGGCGTCGGAATGTTGCCGGTCGGAAAGACCAGCGCGGGGTCCTCCTGCGGTTCGACGCGACGAGCGCGCAGTGCCTGCACGTCGAGGCCGTCGCGAGGCGCAAACACGCCGCCGCCTCCGATGATGCCGACCACGTGGGCTTCGGCGAAGACCAGCCGGGCTCGTTCCTCCGGGTCGTCCGCGTCGACCGGCACGTAGGCGGCGCCCACCAGTAGCGTGGCCAGAATCGACACGTACAGGTCGCGGGTGCCGGACGGAATGCGAATTCCCACGTTGTCGCCACGCCGTACCCCGGCCAGACTCAGCGCATTCGCCTGTGCCTGCACGCGTAGCAGCAGGCCGCGGTAGCTGATCGTTCCGGCCGCGTCTTCCAGGGCTAAAGCATCCGGATGCTGCGCCGCGGTTTCCGCAATAATGTCGGCGAGGGTGCGAGCCGGCTTGGCCCGGTGGGCCGCCGCCAGCGCCTCTTGACCGTGCGTGCCCCGATCCGACGTGTTCTGATGACTTTGGCTCTGGTGCTCGCTCACACTGCTCCTTGATCTGGTCGTGGCAGTGGTGCACGGCGCGAAAACACCAGTCTAGAACTCACCGGTAACGCGCAGGTGAACAACCCCGCCGCCGAGCGTCGTCCGGCCTGGCAGTGGCGTGCGGAGTCTCGACGAAACGCGCTCGCGCATCCGCTTCCTTTCGGCCGCACCTCGGGGGTGTCGTCGCAGCACTTCCCGTTTCGCAGCCGAAAATAATGGGTAATGTCTCCCCTTCGGGGGGCGAATGGAGCATTTGCCCGTGAAGTACGTATCGAACTCCACCTGGGCGCGTCTGAAGGAAGAGGCGGCCGTTCACTTCTACGACGAACTACATCCTGACGCGCGCGGCATAAGCGCGGCGGCCCTCGACACGGAGACCTCGCCGATCGAGTGCAACGCCCCGTGGATTCCTAACCACTGCCCGGCGCTCCTCGAGGGACGCGAACTCCAATAATTGACCGGTCAGCGTCGTTGGCGGGGTCAAGAACCGCGTGAATTCCACGTTTTGGGTCACAATGAGGTATCCAGATTCACCCAAAGTTTTTTCAAGTGTGGGCAAAATGTGGGCACGCTTGCGAGGATCACGCGTTACCTTGCCAGCGTCGCAGCCCCCAGCCGAAACACCCTGCCGGCCACCAAGACCTTCAGCGCTGCTATGGCCGCCGCAGCAGGCGTTGCCTGCGTGGTGCACCACCTCAAATCCTTCATCCTGCTGTTCTGCCACGGCTACGCCCGTATGGTGAATTGAGACAGACGTTAGGAGAATCTGTTTCATGACTAATCGTCGTAAGTTCAGCGCCAAGTTCCGGGTCGAGGCCGTCGAGCTGGTGATTTCATCGGGCCGGCCGATCGCTCAAGTGGCGCCCGAGATCGGGGTCGACGAGGGAACGCTGGGCAACTGGGTTCGCGTCTGGAAAGAGGGGATCGAAGAAGAGCGCGGCACTATGCGTGGATCAGGGGTTGTGACGGTGGAGAAGACCCTCGCGATCCTTGAGATTGTTGCGGAGCGCGGAGGTGCTTCTGCCAAAGATGTCTCTCAGGCTCTGGGGTATCCCCTTCCCACCGTTTATCGTCTTCTACAGGCCTTGGTTCAGGGTGATTATCTCGTTCATCTGAAAGGTGAACGTCGATTTGAGCTCGGCTATAAGCTCGATCGACTCGGAGTCTCTTTGCATCGGCAAATTGGCGTCCCGGCCCCTGTTCGGGCGGAGATTGTCCGTCTGCACGAGGCGGCGCAGACGGCTGGTTACTTCGCGGTGTATCGCGGTGCGGATGTCGTCGTCGCGTATGTGGTCGACTCTCCCGCGCATCCGCGTCTCGTGCCCTTGAACTTTGGTTTTCATGAAGCAGCGCACGCGACGGCGTTTGGGAAGATTCTGTTGGCTGGAATGAGTACTGAGCAGGTGGGGCAGTATCTGGAGGTGCACGGGACGCCGCGATTGACCAGTACCACGATCACGTCAAGAGACGAGCTGGACGCAGAACTTTCCGCCGTCGTCAACCGTGGAATCGCGTGGGAACGCGAAGAGTTCGTTCCAGGTATGACCTGCGCTGCGATTGGTGTGCGCAACAGTGCAGGGATGATCGTTGGCTCTGTTGCTATTAGCGCACCGACTGGCCAGATTTCCGGAACTCGCGAACGAGAACTTGAGCGTGTGCTGCGTGATGCATCGAATCAGGTGAGCAAGTATTACCGTTCGGGACAGGTGCGTCGACCGTCGGCTGGTACGGGCGGTGTCAGGTGAAAAGGCGAAGGTTCGCCATCCTAGTGATGCCGAACCTTCGCCTATAAGTGCAGGGAACGTCTATTTGGCTTCCCACCATGGTGCAATCACGGCGCGAGCGAGCGTGTGCCCGGACATGTTGAAGCCGAGAAATGACGGGGTCGCTCCCTTGTCGAGTCCGAGGGATTCAACGTCCAGGGCGTGCACAGCGATGAAATAGGTGTGCACGCCATCGCCGGCTGGCGGGGCTGCGCCAAGGTAGCGGGCGAGGCCGGCATCATTTTTCAACTGATGGGCTTTCTGGGGGAGGCCCGCTCCGTTCTCGTCGCCGACGCCGCTCTCCAGCGACGTCACGTTCGCCGGGATGTCCATTACGGCCCAGTGCCAAAACCCTGCGCCAGTGGGCGCCATCGGGTCATAGACAGTAATGGCGAAACTCTTCGTTTCCGGCGGAAATCCGCTCCAACTGAGTTGGGGACTGGTGTCCTCACCGCCAGCGCCGAAGATTCCACTGACCTGGGGCAGGGAGAATTCCTGTCCGTCAATCGCGTCAGTACTCGTCACGGTAAAGGCAGGAACCTTCTTGATCAGATCATAGGGAGTTGTAGCCATAGTGTTTTTCCTCAATCTTGTACGTTGCGTGGGAAGAGATGAAGGGACTGCTTCGGGAAGAGCCGATCCGCGCCACACGGATCTGGCCCTTTTACCTAGCTCAGATTCCTCCTGTTTTCAGTTGATCAGCGATGTACTCGGCCTGCCGAATGGCCAAGGCCACGATCGTGAGCGTGGGATTGGCGGCTGCGCTCGTGGTGAAGACAGACCCATCACTAATAAACAAGTTGGGCACGTCGTGGGCACGTCCCCAGCTATCAACGACACCATCCTCGGGCCGCGCACTCATTCGAGACGTACCCATATTGTGCGTGGACGGGTACGGGGGAGTGCGCTGCGCACCGACCGAACCAACAGTTTCATACAGCAGCTCTGCCTGGGCGTATCCGTGATCTCGCATGGCGATATCGTTGACATGGTCGTCGAAGTTCACGTTGGGAACGGGTAGGCCATTCTTGTCAGACACCGTCGTGTTCAGCGTGACGCGGTTACTTTCCTGCGGCAGGTCTTCGCCGACGACCCAGAGCCCGGCCGTGTTGGCATACGCCTCAAGAATTTCGGTGAATCCACGACCCCACGCTCCGGGATCACCGAAGCTGGCCAGGAAGGCCGGCCCCAGTGAAATTGTCTCCAGGTAATAGCCACCAGCGAAGCCGCGGTCGGGGTCATGCTTGGACTCATCCGCGATCACTCCGGCCATGGTTTCACCGCGGTGCATTCGCACCGGATCGTTAAACCGGGCGTAGACCGAACCCGTGGTGTGTCGCATGTAATTGCGGCCAACCTGACCGGAGGAGTTGGCTAATCCCTCTGGGAACATCGGGCTGGCGGATTGAAGTAACAGCCGCGGTGTTTCGATAGAGTTCGCAGCTACTGCGACAAGTCCCGCGGCCTGTCGTTGGAGGTTGCCGTCTTTGTCGAGATACAGCACGGCGTCTGCTCGTCCTGAAGCATCGTGGGTGATCTGAACCGCATGACTCTCGGGTCGCAGGTCAAGCAACCCTGTCGCTTCGGCACGAGGGATCTCGCGCACCAGCGTCGACCATTTCGACTTGTTCTTGTCACCTTGAAAGTTGAAGCCGTCCTGAACGGATGCCGGACGGCCGTCGTACTCCTCAGCGTTCGTCGCGTACGGGCCCGTCGAGTAAAATTTGTATCCGAGCCGTTTGGCGCCGTTTGCGAAGACCTTGTAATTATTGTTCGCGGGTAGCGGCTTGCGACCGTGCACGTGCGTCGATCCCATCGCTACTTCTGCTTTGTCGTAGTACGGCGCAAGCTCGGCGAGGGTGATCGGCCAGTCGAGGAGGTTGGCGCCGTCGATCCGACCGTAGGTGCTTCACGCAGCGAATTCGTGAGCTTTGAATCGTGGTGTTGCACCGGACCAGTGCGTTGTTGTGCCACCGACCGCTTTCACAATCCAGGTCGGAAGGTTGGGGAAATCGCGAGCGATTCGCCAGGATCCGGACGTGGTTCGTGGGTCAAGCCAGGCCATCTGATTGAAGGCTTCCCACTCGTCGTTGACATAGTCCTCGTTGCGCAGGTAGGGACCCGCTTCCAGAACCACAACCGGAAGACCTTTCGCCGTCAGTTCATAAGCAAGCGTTCCACCGCCAGCTCCCGATCCGATGATGACGATCGCTGCCTCATCATGCTCGATATTGGTCACTTCGTCATCTCCGACATGATTGCGTCGCGTTTACCGGGTTGATTGCTCGTGTCACGAGCTACTGCAGACGCATTCTCACCGCCGCGAACGCGCGCCACCGACACGGGCGTGGCAATTTCGACGAGTTGCTCCGGTCCGTCGTAGCTCTCGATCCGCGCTTCAGGAAGCCAATCAAGATCGTTGAAGCCACGGTTGATGTAGCCACCTTTGTCGAAGCTTGGCCCTTCGTAGCCGAGGATCTCTCAGACGTCCTCGTTGTCATACAAATTCAGCACGGTCGTGCGCCTGATAAAACCGAAAAACTCCGTGGTCTCGATTCGGCGCAAAACCTTGGTGCCATCTTCGTCGTTCAGATCGCGAAAATCACCTCCGGCCAGATTGCTCAGGGTGAGAAGCCCCTGCGTGAGCGCGACCCGAAACCAGGTTGAGTTCTCGGCCTCCCGCAAGATCGTGTCGGCCGTCCGCTCATAGGGACCATCGGGAAATGACGGGTGAGGAAACGCGACCCGAATGACCCGGATGAGCACGCTCCGTGCTTCGTCGGTCAATTCCGTCGCATTCATTTGTGGATACTTAGCTGGAAAGGCCATTATTGAGCTCCTTTGCTCACAATTGTCGACTGGTGCTAATTCGTGTTCGCTACTTAGGGGACGAGAATTCCACGACCGACGATCCGCCCGGCAGTTAAATCTGCAATCGCGTCGAGGGCCGCGTCCAAGGGATAGATAGCGGTGTGAAGCGTGACCTTGCCTTGAGCCGTGAGCGTCATGAGCTCCACGAGGTCGTTGTAGGTTCCGACCAGGTTTCCAATGACGTTGATTTCACGGGAAATAATCTCAATAGTGGGGATATTGACCGCGCCACCATAGCCGATCACGTAATGCGACCCGCGATTGCGCAGAAGACGCGGAGCGAGCAACTCCGCACCGCGCTCTCCAACAAAGTCGAATAAGACGTGTGCTCCACCTTCCGTAATCTCAAGCACCTTCTTCTCGACGTCATCGTCACTCGTTGACAGGACGGTGTGGTGCGCACCCAGTTTCGTAGCGAGCTCAAGGGCAGCTTCACTGCGATCGACGACCGTTATGGTTGCACTCGTAATCGCAGCCAGTGCCTGGATTCCGATGTGTCCGAGGCCACCGGCACCGACTACGACCGCGTGGGTGCCCGGGAATAGAACATCTGCCGCCTTACGCACGGCGTGGTACGCGGTCAGACCAGCATCAGCCAGCGCGGCTACATCCTGCGGCAGCAGCCCGGCGTCCAGCCTGACCACTGCGCGTGCATTGGTCAGGAGCTGCTGAGCCATACCACCATTAGCGTTAATTCCCGGAAAAGTCGCGTTCTCACAGTGCGAGTCCTGGCCCACTCTGCACGCCGGGCACAGACCACAACTAGTGAGCGGATGCATGATCACCGTGTCACCCGGTTTCACGTTATGTACCGCGCTGCCTATTTCGCGAACCCAGCCAGCGTTCTCGTGCCCGAGCGTGTACGGCAGGTGGGGGTGCTGGATGGGATCCCACTGCCCTTCAATAATGTGAAGATCCGTGCGACACAAACCGGCCGCGCCAATGTCAACAATGACATCCCACGGCCCGATCAGAGTGGGCTCGCTCACATCCTCGATCTTCGGATTTTCCCCGTAATGGTGCAGACGAACAGCCTTCACAATTCCTCCTCATCGAGATCACACAAACCAAACCGTCACGAAGTCCAGTCTGAGACAACCCATAACGCCATACCATGTCAGTTATCACAGAATGAGAACTGGTGTGTCGCGCCCCAAATTGATTACCGGACTCATGAAGGTTGCCATTCTTCCGTCAACGCCAATTCACGTCCCGGGGTATCTGGTCTCAATCCGACTCGATCCCCCCTCGATCGTCTTCGATCGTGGGCAGGCTCGCTGTGAAAGCCCGCCGCTGCACGCCGCTCTTGCCATTGCGGCGTGATTTAGCGGCCTTGCCCGGCTGAGACAGGACTGCCTCCCTTGGATGCTGGGCGTTTTCATCGTCTGCGAGGATGCGCGCGTTGATCGTCTTTTAATCTGTCTTGCCTTCAAAGCTCGCGGCGAATCGTTCGCGACGCTCGGAGCTGTCGTATTTCAGTTCCCCCGAACCGCGCTCGACGCGCGCCTGGCCGGCGACTTCGGCGACCTGCTTGCGCTCGTCGTCGTGAGAGTTAAGGTAGGTACTGGCGGCTGTCTCGAAGTCGCTGGCATTCCAGTCGTGGTCGGCCGCTTCCTGAGCCTCCCGCTCGTGTCGGTCGGCGTTGGCTAAGAGGAGCTAGCTCGCGGTGAGGTCTTCACCAGCTCGCAGCCGCTCGGTAACGGCATCGGCACGGTCGCGCGCCGCGTCCCAAAACGCCGCAGCAACAGCTGCGGGATCCGCTCCGGGCGCGTCAACGTCGATGTTGTAGCGTTCGCACACCTCGTGTTTGATGGTGTCACCGGCGTCACGGGCAACGTCATCGACGTCGCGCCACGCCGTGACAGTCTCGTTCACGCCGACGATGTCCTCCGGGGTGGCTTGGTTCCACTATTCGGGTTGTTTGACTGGTGTGAGGCAGGCTCGGGTGGCTCCACGCTCAACTTCAAAGCGTTCCTGCAACTCGCGTGCCTCCTGGCCTGCGCTCGCTTCGCGCTGCCATACCAGCTGCTCGTGCAGCCGAGCGATGCTTTCTCCGAACTGTGACGCAATAGTCAGTGCGATGCGCAACGAATCGTCGAACGTCTCGCCGACACCGTCAGTTTCTTCAGCCACAATCTTCCTTTCGTTTAGTCTCTGCCCAACCCGTCACGCTCGGGCGGCGCGGCTGGGGACTTGCGCTTGGTGAGTTGTAGCGCGGTTGGGCCCGGCGAACCGGTTCCCGGCGCCGCAAGCCCCTCGGTCGTCTGTCGCACGACGTCAGGAACGTCAGCTGGTGTGCGTGAGTCCGGCTGTGCGGTCTTACTGGGGACAGCCGAGAGTCGATCGGTGACCGCGGCAAACTGGTTGCGCAGCATCAGCGTGACTTGGTCGGCCCGGCGTCACCGACCGCGCTGTGCATGTCAAGAATCGCCACCGACACCCGGCCCAGCTGCCGGGGCATGATCGCCTCAGCCATCGCGCCCCGACCACCGCTGGGTGCATGCATGCATGAGAATCATGGCAGCGTTTGACGTCGACCCCAGCTCGCCCGGTTTCGGCCGCGATTGGTACGCCCGAAGATCCGCCGAGCGGGCCCACTCCTGCGACGTCTGCGCGAGTGGTCCTGGTGTCGCCTCGACGCGCTGCGACCATGCGGCGAAGCCGCCGGCAGTCTCGCGGGCGACATGCGCCCACGTGGCCCGAGCCGTCACGGGAACGTTGCGGAGCTGCTAGCACAGCTGCCCAATCTCGTCGCTGTACTGCTTCCACATCTCCGGCGGCGTACCGCGGCCGGATGAGCACCCCACCACGGTGCGACCAGCGAACGAATTCACCCTCATCAACTGATGCGGTCGCCGCGGCCCGGACAGAACGCTCCATCTCGTGAGCGCCCACCTCTGAGGTGCTCGAACGCGCGGCACGTTCCCGCTAAGGGAATAGCCCATATTTGATTGAGTGTTGAGACATTGGCTAGAAAACGCCCAGCTTGCCACGGCCGCCCACACTGCGGCGCGTCATCACCGATCTACCCACCGGAGGTGAATCAAAACCGCGTGCCGCGCAGGCCTCGATCGACGTCAACTTCGGACGTGGATTCGTCTTCGTCGACCACGTCGGGATGGCCTACGGAGCTGGTTCCTGCCGATAGCGCCCGGCTGGGTGCGCGACCAACCATTCCCCGAGATCTAGCGCGACGCCGATCTGTTGTAAGGTCTGTGCTCCGCGACACCTTCGGAAGCCAGGGCGAGTTCTGCACGGTCTGCGGCGGCTCAGGCTTACACGACTGCGCGGTCACCGGCGATCCGCTCACTGCGGATCCGAGTTGTGCGAACGAGCCGGCCCGCGAGTAGCCGGCGCGACCCGTGTAGAAAACCGGCACAGACACAAAGCACCCGGTCGTGAATTCGGCCTGGCACGAAGCGTCTGGGCGTAGTTACGAAGGGTTGTGCTTGCCGGCGACCCAATGCATGGCGCCTCGAATCGCGACACCCACCGCGGCCATGCCTACAAACATACCGATCAGCATCCAGAACAGAAGCGGCTCCAGTCCGCCGACAGTCACGTCGGCCCGCACGATCGTGCCGACAAAGAATCCGAAGATTGGCGCGAGCAGACCGATAAATGATCCCGCGAGCATCTGACGGATGCACCGAGTGCGGTGCGCAGGCGAGGCTGGCCGGTTCTTCTCCCGCTGAACCTCACTCATCAGTGGTTCCCGTCCGGAACGGGAACAGTTTGCTTGTCGAGCCACTGAGGGACCTTACTGAGGAATGGCCCGATGATATCCATCGGCAGCGGGAAGACCACCGTGGAGTTATGGTCGGCTCCGAGCTCGAGCAGCGTCTGCAAATAGCGCAGCTGCAACGACGCCGGGTTGCGGCTGAGAATCTCGGCCGCTTGCCCGAGTTCCTCCGAGGCCTGCAACTCACCGTGTGCGTTGATGATCTTCGCTCGACGTTCCCGCTCGGCTTCTGCCTCGCGGGCCATCGCCCGCTGCATTGCCTGTGGGATCTCGACGTCCTTGATCTCGACGACCTTGACCTCAACGCCCCACGGTTCGGTCTGGGCGTTGATATTGCGGGCGAGATCCTCGTTGAGATCGGCGCGGTGCGCCAGCAGGGTGTCGAGGTCGGCACGCCCGACAACGGAACGCAGTGTGGTCTGCGCCATCTGCGAGGTAGCCACGGCGTGGTTTTCCACCCCCATCACCGACCGAACCGGGTCGGTGACTTGGAACAGCACGACCGCATTCACCCGGGCGGGTACGTTGTCCTTGGTGATGACGTCCTGCGGCGGAATCGTGAGCGTCACGATGCGCAGATCGACGCGCACCATGGTGTCGATTCCAAGGAAGACGATCTGCACTCCGGGTTGGCGAATTGGACGCAACCGCCCAAAGCGAAAAGTGACGCCCCGTTCGTATTCCTGCAAGACCTTGAACGAGGCCGCGAACCAAATCAATACCAGGCCGAGCACGACCAGGAGGACAATCAGCCACGCCATCAGCGATTCTCCCCTCGGGTCCACGCGGTGGCCGCACCGGGTAGGCCGGGGTCGGATTCCGCTTCCCGTTCGGTCCAGCGGGCGGAATACGGTGAACGCACGGTGTCTCCTGTCGTTTTGGCGGGGCCGGGAACCTGTCTCGGACCGGTTTTTCTGATGTTGCCGTAGCCGCGGGCGACCTCCCTGAGACGGCCAGCTTCCCGAGTCGCGACACTCTCGTCGAGACCTTCGTGGCGTAGGTGTGCGGGAAACCCGGCCGGGCTGCGCCGCAGGTGCGACCAGAGCGGCCAGCTACACACGGCGGTGATGACAGCTGCCGCCCCCAGGATCACGAGTTCAACCCCGGTGCGCTGTTGCAGCATCGTGGCTAGCGGCCAGACCAGGCCGAGTACTACGACGACGCAGGCGATTCCCCGGTGGAATCGCTCCGCCTCCGAACTCGGCCAGGGGTCAATGTTGCGGGCGACCTGACGGCCGGTGTCCGAGGTAGTGCAGGTGTCTTTCAGCGGGCACGGATTGCACACGGTCGCACTAGCCTGATAGCGCGTCACCCGGTTGTCGGGGTCGAAGGAGATCGGCCACAACCACTGGTCTTCCGAGCATTTCCAGGCGTCGTGGTCTTCGTGGTAGGTGAAGCCCCCCGACCGCGCGGCGGTCGTCTTGGTAGCGGTCCGCCGCGCGAGAAGGTCGAGGATGTGCGCCACAATCAGCAGAAATCCGCCGTAGGTGAGCGCGAACCAGACCTCCGAATCGATGGCCCCCATCAGGAGCCGTCCACCGGGCGGGTGTCATCGTCGGTTTTTGAGTCGGTGGTCGATCGGTTGTCCGAGGCGTATCCGCTCGTGCTCCCGGCCGGGGACCCGTCCTCGATCGTCGGTTCGGCACGGTACGCGGAGACGGATACCGCCGGCTGCGCTTCCACAAACAGCGCCTCCATGGGCACATCTTGGGTGCTGCCCTTGATGCGGTAGCGCACGCCGAGCCAGGCGATCCAGACGAACGGCATGACACCACCGACGATGAAGAGTACGTCACCGGGCAACCGCAGCCATTCGAGCACGGCGTTACCGGGTTCGGTGATGAAGTTTAGGCTGCGCGCCTCGAAGTACCCGTCGTTGATGGAATGCCACAGCTGAATGACACCGAGCGGCAGCAGGGTCGCGAACGTCATCCAGGCCAGGCCAAGGTTCAGGCACCAAAACGACAATTTCGCCAGTCGATCTGGCCAGCGGTTCGCCGGAATCAGATAGCGCAGCGCGAACAGGGCTAAACCGACCCCGAGCATCCCGTAGACACCCATCATGGCGGCGTGGGCGTGGTTGGCCGTGAGGGCCGTACCGATCTCGTAGTACGAAATGATCGGCAGATTGATTAGGAATCCAAAGATCCCCGCGCCGAGGAAGTTCCAGAATCCGACCGCTACGAGAAACATGACCGCCCAGCGGTGGGGGAACGGGGCCGAGCTGCGAGACTCCTGCCGCGATCCGAGCTGCAGAAAACTCCACGCCTCGATGGTCAGGAAGGTCAGCGGAATCACTTCAAGGGCGGAAAAGAACGCCCCCAGCGCCATGTGCTCCACCGGGGTTCCCGAGAAATACAGGTGATGCATGGTGCCAAGGATTCCGCCGGCGGAGTAGAGAATAACGTCGAGCAGAATGATCTGCATAGCAATTTTGTGCCGTACGACGCCGAGCATCACGAAGATGTACGCGACCATTACGGTTGTGAACAATTCCAGGAAGTCCTCAACCCAGAGATGCACGACCCAGAAGCGCCAGAATTCAGCCACGCTGAGGTGCACCTCGGTACCGGCAAGCATGCCCACCGCGTAGAACGCGGGAATCGCGAGACCGGAATAGAAAAACAGCCATGGCAAGTTGAAATGGTGTTCCGACTTGAGCCGAGCCCGAATACCACGGTAGATAATCACGATCCAGAGCGTCAGGCCAACAACGAGCATCCCTTGCCACACCTTCGGCAGGTCAATGTACTCCCACTGCATACCCCAGAAGATCGAATCCTTAGCCGCTTCGACACCGAAAACACTCATCGCCTCGCCGACGAAAGAGCCAGCGATAACGACAGCGAGCGCGCCAAGCAACCCATAGGCCAGCCAGTGCTGGCGCTTCGGCTCGCGCCCGGAAATGTACGGCGCGAGAAAAATACCCGCGGCGAGGAACGACGCGGCCGTCCATAACAACGAGAGCTGCACATGCCAGGTGCGCGCGAGGTTGAAGGGCAGAATCTGCGCGAGGTCGATACCAAAGAAGCTGGATAGGTCGGCCCGGTAGTGCTCGATGGCAGCCCCGAGAAACGCCTGGGCGAGGAACATCAACGCAACGACAAAGAAGAACCAGGCAGTAGCGGACTGCGCCGGCGTCACCTTCACCTCGCCCGGCTGCCGGAATGACAACGCAGGGGTCTCTTCCCCATGCTGCCAGCCCATCTTCTTACTCCACCGACCATACAAGCCAAAAAGCGTGCCGAGGGCGACCATCAGGGATATCAGCGAGAGCGCACTCCAAACGATGATATCGGCGGTGGGCGCATTGTCAACGAGCGGTTCCGCGGGCCAGTTATTCGAGTAGGAATAGTCGTGTCCCGGCCGTTCGGCAGCGGATGCCCAGGCCGTCCATGCGAAGAAAGCCGTGAGCTCGTGCACCTCCGCCGGGTCGGTGATGACGTTGGGAATGAGCCCGTATTGCGTGGTCGGAGAACCGAAATACTCAGCGTAGTGCTGGGTTATGTCTTTAAAAGCGGCGATCTGCAGGTCGGTGAAGACCAGGTCACCCGAGGCGACGTCGAAGCGGTTGGTACGCATCATCTCGACCAGTTCGCCCTGCGGGTCCTGCACGCCCGAAGCGGTGAGGGCCTCCAGCACGAACCCTGCCGAGCGACGCAGATAGTCGGCCGTGTAATCCGGCCCCAGATACCCGCCATGACCCATGATCGAGCCGTACTGCTGCAGCCCGCGACCGGCGAACGTCTGCTGACCATCAGTGATTTCAGCGCCTGTGAAAATAACCTCACCCTGCGAGTCGACCACCTGTTTCGGCTGAGGCATCGAATCGGTGTAGGTCCTCAATGCGAGAAAACCCATGACAGCAAAACCAAAGACCATCACCAGGGCCACCCCCTGGATCCAC
Organism: Cryobacterium sp. Y62; assembly: GCF_002929785.1. Classification (NCBI taxonomy): domain Bacteria; kingdom Bacillati; phylum Actinomycetota; class Actinomycetes; order Micrococcales; family Microbacteriaceae; genus Cryobacterium; species Cryobacterium sp. Y62. Next base: position 33,927 of record NZ_PJJK01000087.1, read on the forward strand.
CCCTTGGAGACCATCAACTCAGATCGCACCTGTTTTGCTTTTGCTCGAATTCGAACCACGTGGGAAGCCTTCCCTCTTGTCTGACGACTCCCTAAACGGGCCCAGCCGCTGCTCTGAGGTTAGTGGACATTAAAAGAATCAAATTACCTTTGAATCAAAGTGGTTATCAATGTAACTGCTGTAATGTCGGGTTCGATAGTCGCTTTGCGAACGCTCACAGCCAGGTCTCAACGCGTTTTATGGTCCGCATTGGCCCGGTCTCGTCACTATCCGGCTGAATACGCTCGGTCTGCACAGTGGGCAACAGCGGTAATTTATCGGCACTCGCTTGATGCGGGCATATTCCGACGCCTGCTGCATGATCACGGCAGTTAGACGGATGGCCACTTAAATTCAATGGTTCTCCTTTTGGATCGGTGTTCGCAGGGTGCTGGCGACCTGAATCTGAATCAGAATCTTCCCATACGCGTGAGCTGTCTGATCGGAGCCACACACCGTCACCAGGGGTCTGGACATGGAAGAGGGGCTGTGTTCTGGTTCTCCGGATTCACGCGGTTTTCGTTGGATGGGAACTATAAACTGTGGCCGACTTGCGAAAAATATCAACGTGTACACACGAGTGGTTTGTATAAGACAAAACGCCACGCCCATTGGCGTGGCCGTGCATTCATCCTGGAATAGCCATCAAAGAGTTGCCCCAAAATATATCAACCCAAGACGCCTATGTGAGGACCCCTGGTCACGGGGCCCGCTCTCCCCGAAAGAGGCGCAGTCCGATTCCCGCGGCTAGCAAGGCCGCTGTTCCGAAGACCGCGAGAGCCAGGGAGAAGCCCATCACTAACAGGCCCTGGAAAACCAGGCTCCCCAGACCTAATACGATGAACAAGACGAACGCCATCAGGCCTACCGCCTGACCGACGGTACCGGGCAAATCCGTGACGATACCTCCCAGCAGCGGTTGTGTCATGTCGTACCCCAGAGACAGCACCGCGATGGTTATTACTACAACTGGTAACGGTGCCTCAATGGCCAGGATGAGCGCGCACACTCCGGCGACGAGCACCCCTACCGGGATGATTCTCGCCCGCCCATAGCGATCGGCCAACTTCCCGATAATCGGGCCGAAGAGGAATCCAGGAATCCCGTATCCGAGCAGCGCCAAACCAACCCCGATCGGGCCAAGCCCGAAACGTTGGACCAGGTACAGCCCAAGCCACGTGTAGATCCCGGAGTGCAGCACTGCGTTGAGGAGCACATAGCTGTAGGTCCGCCGGCCTCGTGAAATAAACAGCAACTTCCCGTATGCCGCGATTACAGCATTCCACGGCGGCGCGTCCCGCGTCGTATGTGAGACGGGCAGCAAAAAAACGGATAACACCCCGATTGCCAAAATACCGACTGAGGATACGAAAAACAACCCCTCCCAGCCGATGAACGGTTCGGCCACGGCGCCGGCGGTAGAGCCAACCGCGATGCCTCCGGCCATCCCACCGAACAACCACCCCAACGCCCTGCCACGCTGAGCAAAAGGGAACACATCACCAATCAACGCCAAGGAAATTGGGACAACCCCGCTAGCCGCCGCCCCGGTCACAAGACGCATCAACATGAACATTCCGGCTGTGCCAGACAGCGCTGTGCCCGCGGTGAGAACGGCGAACGTCAGCAACGAACCGAGAATGATTGGACGTCGTCCAACCCGGTCGGAGAGCGGCCCCCACAGCAACGTCATCACCCCGTAGGGAACTAGATAGGCCGGGACGGCCAGACCTATCGTTCCGGAGTCGGTGTGGAACGCCTGCGCTAACTGGGGCAGGATCGGGGCGACCATGAAAGCCTGCGCGAAAGTCAGAAATGCCGCCGCGGTGACCAGGGCGAGGAACCCGCGTGGCGCTTGATCTAAAGCCGTCCCCCCGGCAGTGCACGTCGGTACCTTGGCCACGTTGAAATCATCAGAACTCAACGGCGCCCGCCACGTGGAAATAAAACACCGAACACGACGGCATACACGGCCGTCCCGATTAAGTCAGAACCAGGTACCGTTACGCGATTAAAGGCGAGAAGAGTTCGTTGACGGGCGGCTGACGGCACACCAAAGTTTGGCTTTGTGTTCTTTTGCGTGATCGTTGTTCTTTCTCCCCTTGTGAAATGGACTGTAGCCTGAGGCGGTTGCCATAAGCTCGCGTGGTAAAAACTAATACAGTACGTGATGAAACGCATTAGAAATATGGATGACCACATGCATGCATTAACGATCGCTTCAGCGATGCTGCGGGCTACTTGTTCAGTCGCGCGAAGACCGAATGTCTGGTGAGACCGGATGCAGAATAGGCACCTTTTCATTCGATGAGGTCACGGCCATTAAGTTTATGCGTCCGTCGTGTCGATGTATATCTCTCCCCGCCGATCGTAGGAGTAGCGAGATTAGTTAGGTCGTTTGCGGTGGAAGGCTCTGATGAGTACTCACCGCCAGACGGTTCCACACGTTGATCGCGGCGATGGCCATCAACAGCTGCACAATTTCCCTCTCCTCGAATGATTCCCTCACCTGCCCCCACAACGAGTCCGACACACCGCCGTTTCCGATGAGCGTCACCGCCTCAGTGAGTGCTAAGGCGGCACGTTCGCGCTCGGAGTACACGTTCGGCGCTTCCTCCCATCCAGCCAACACATCGAGGCGGCGCTGGTCAATGCCCGCCGCTCGAGCTTCACGCCCGTGCATGTCCAGGCAGTACGCACAACCATTGATCTGCGATGCACGAATTTTCACCAGCGCCAGCTCTGATGCTTCCTGGGCGAAGAAGATGGACCCTTCTTTTAGGAACGCCCGATCGAGTTTCAGGTCCGCGTTCTCTTTCCGCAGCCGGAGCACCTCGGCCCGTTCCGACTCGGTGACAATGGTCTCGCCGGTGTCGTTTCGGGCTTTGAAAGCGCTGACCCACCGGTCCAGCGATGCCTCGTTGATGCCGAGCTCGCGGGCCACGTCTTTGTACTCAGGAGTGAAGTCCCTGCGTGTGTTTCCCTTGGGAACATTCTCTCTTGTGAGGTGTCCACTCAACGGGGGCAGGGCCAGTGCGCCCCAGCCAGGAATATGCCGGGGGCAGGCTTCTCCGTCAAAGGCTTCCGCTTAGCAGTCAGCCCTTCAATGCGCTGATCGAAAAGATCCGCTCTTCCGGCTGCGATGAACACGCCCTGGCAGTTGGTACTGGAAGACACCACCGCGCAACGCAAACCACACGATCGCACCGCTCGCACAAAACGCAGCGATCCCTGATACACCTCGACGCCATCCTTGCGGTTGTGGCGCCGGACGATATCGTTCTTCCGGTTACCGAGCCCGTTGACCGTTTCGGATGCGTCCTCGGCACTGCCCTCCGGCAGGCTCACCCCACGAGATGCCGGGAAGGAGCGGGTACTGTCGGCACGGGATTTCCGGTCAACATACGCGTCGTAATCGACAACAGCATCGAAAGGTACGAATCGGCCACCGCTTTGGGCGGCCGTTTTGGTGATGACACCATCCAGATCTGACAGGCATCCGCGCACCCCGTCGGTCACGCCGACGGAGGTGGTATCTACCGCCATCGGTTCGAATTGCTGGTTATCGGCAGCCCTGCTCGCGTCGCCCGCGCGCAGCGGAACCCGGTTCTGTTTCATCGGCGGAGAATCTGGGCGAGCACTGCGGCTTCGCTGATATCCGGGTTCTTAGTGCCGGTCAGCAGGGTCAGACGATGCCGAATAGCCAGATCTCTCAAATGTTGCAGCGCCTTGCCGCGCTCGACGTGTTCCAGTTCGGCACCGTAGCGTCGAGCGAATTCCTCGAACTTGGCTGGGTCGTGGCTGTACCACTTTCGTAGTGCCGTCGACGGTGCGACGTCCTTGCACCATTCGTCCAGTGCCGCCTTGACCTTCGTCATGCCGCGTGGCCAGATGCGATCCACTAGGACCCGAACTCCGTCCTGCTCCTCAGCCTCGTCATACACGCGGCGAACATGTATGTCCGGTTTCGCAACCATCATGCAACCTCCCCAACAATCGGTCTCAACGTCAAGGTTACGGGCGGCCCAGCTTGTAGGCACCTGATCTGCTCTGAGAACCGCCCTCGAACAGTCGTGGGCCGCTGCACCACTAGCCATCTTTCGTGTAAAGGACGCTTTCTAGCCAACGTTCACCACGGCCGCGCACCGGCTATTCAGCACCTTCGCTTCCGCGTTCTCAGACGGCTTCTACCGAGCACCCTGAGCGCTTCGTTCAGCAGTACCCGCAGCCAGCCACGTTCCCGATGACGTCCTAGATCAACGAACCTGAGAAGGAAGAAACGAACTCAATGACCGCCTAAAGAAACTGACTCATAAAGGTTGGCATCTTCCGAAGGCGATAAAGAACATCATTGCCCGCTTTGCGAGCAGCGAGAGCCGGACTGGAGGGTGTGTTGAGCAGACGAGTTCACGCCGTATCTTCCATTCAGAGCGACCTCGTGGACGCTGAAGCAGTCGTCTTCGACGCTTTCGAGAAGAATGACGCACCTAAGACGCTCCGGGAAGTCACCGTCCTCGGTCACAACACGGATCAACTCGTT
>NZ_PJJK01000088.1:0-39040 GCF_002929785.1 Cryobacterium sp. Y62
ATTCGCCATGCTGCGAGACGGCACCCTCTACGAAACTGAACACCAACTCGCTGCTTGACAAAAACATAGGGGCACCCCCCAATTATTGCGGGGTAGACCGTTGACGCGGTCAGGAAGGTCCGCTGCTGCCCTGTTCCCAGACTCTGCCGACCCGCAGACCCTAAACTTTTCAGGTGTACCGGCGCGGGACTCCTCGTTGCCGCCCGACTCCCGTTGAAAGGACCTCCGAATGACCAAGCAGTCCATTTTCGGCCGCATCTCCCAGCTCGCGAAGGCGAACATCAACGCCATCCTCGACTCGGCGGAAGACCCCCAGAAAATGCTCGACCAGATGGTGCGCGACTTCTCCAGCAGCATCTCTGATGCCGAGAGTGCGATCGCCGAGACCATCGGCAACCTGCGCCTGCTCGAAGATGACTACCGCGAAGACCAGGAAGCCGCCGTGGAGTGGGGCGGCAAGGCCCTCGCCGCGAGTCGCAAGGCCGACGAGCTGCGCCTGGTCGGCAACACCAGCGACGCCGACAAGTTCGACAACCTCGCCAAGGTCGCGCTCGGTCGCCAGCTCACCTCGGAGAAAGAGGTGCGGACCGCCGAACCGCAGATTCAGTCACAGACCGCTGTCGTCAACCAGCTGAAGACCGGCTTGAACACCATGAAAGAGAAGTTGGTGCAGCTCACCAACAAGCGTGCAGAGCTCGTTGCGCGCTCCAAGACCGCCAAGGCGCAGGCGCAGGTGATGGATGCCGTCAAGAGCATCGATATGATGGACCCGACCAGCGAGGTCAACCGCTTCGAGGACAAGATTCGCCGCGAAGAAGCCCGGGTGCGAGGTGCGCAGGAGCTCACCGCGTCGAGCCTCGACGCCCAGTTCGAAAGCCTCGACGACCTTGGCGAGCTCACCGAAGTGGATGCCCGCCTCGCTGCCCTGAAAGCCGGAAACACCGCCGCGCTCGAGCGCTGACCCATTCAGTGGATAACTTTGGTGAGTGACGCCCCGATGCCACCCACCAAGGTTGTCCACTCAGGACCTGGCCGGCCAGCGGTGGACTCGAGCCCGGCCGATCTGGCCGACCGGGTGCCTCCGCTTCGCTGAATCTCGGCGATAAATTCGCTCTCGGCGAAGCGGACGCTACTGGCCCCGGCCGCTGCGCCATACTGAAGTATGGCTCCCACCTTCGTTGTAGTACCGCAGTGGCAGGGTTCGATTTCTCCGCGCGCAATGCGCTTGGTCGACGGGGCGGCGGCTATTCAAGGCGATCTGCCGTTTTCGGCCACGCGTATGGTCGACGTGCCGATCGAGGCCGGTGACGCCCTAGATACCGGGGTACACCGGTTCTCCGCGATCCAGCAGGTGCGTGAACGCCACACCGCTGTTTTGAAGGACACGGCCGATTGGGCGCTCTCCATCGGCGGTGACTGCGGCATTGCCCTCGCCGCCGTCGAGCACGCGGCGCGCACGCATCCGGGCGACCTGGCCGTCGTCTGGTTCGACGCCCACCCCGACCTGCACACGCCAGAGACCTCACCGTCCGGCGGATTCTGCGGCATGGTGCTGCGCGCGATCAGCGGTGAGGGGCCTGCCGAACTGAAACTCGCCGCCGCGAGCAGCGTGTCACTCGACCACGTCTTGCTGGCCGGAATCCGCGATGTCGACGATGCCGAAGACGTTCTGCTGCAAGAGCGCGGCCTTGTGAGCGTGTCCTGCTCCGAGCTGACCGACCCGGCTGCCCTCGTCACGGCCGTCGCGAAAATGGGCGCGAAGCACGTCTTCGTGCACATCGACCTGGATGTGCTGGATCCGTCGGCGCTCGACGGCTTGAGTGATCTCATTCCGTTCGGGCTCAGTGTGGCCGACCTCGGCGGCGCGATCACCGCCCTGCGCGCTGAGTTCGTCCTCGCCGGAGCGACGATAACCGGGTTCGCGCCGGCCTCCCCCGAGGCGGCGACCGACGATCTACCGAGCATTCTGCGCATCATCGGGGCGCTCACGCGATAGGCACTGAGTGGGCTACCCGGGTGGTCGGACTGCGCCAGCGGGAATGCGCATAACTCTTACAATTTCTGGCTGGCCGAGGATACCCCGGTGTCATTCCGGGCAACTCCGGGGAACCCCGGGGAACCCCCAACGAATTGCAGGAGTTATGCACACGCTCGGGGCGATACGTCCGTCCAGCAAAGCACAAAATTCACACCGATTATTGGAGGCCACATGACCGATCAGCCCCGCATCCTCACCGAGCGCCGCGGCCACATTCTGCTGATCGGGTTCAACCGGCCCGAGAAACGCAATGCCGCCGATTTCGCCCTGCTGCAGCAGCTCGCCCTCGCCTACGGTGAGCTCGATCGCGACCCCGAGCTGCGCGTCGGCCTGGTCTACGCGGTCGGCGAGCACTTCACGGCCGGGCTCGATCTGGCCGACATCGGTCCGCGGCTCGGCCCCGCCGGGCTTGAGATGGTACCGGAGGGCGGCATCAACCCGTGGCAAGTGGATGGCGAATCCCTCAGCAAACCGGTCGTTATCGCCGTGCAGGGCACCTGCCTTACCCTCGGCATCGAGCTCATGCTCGCGAGTGACATCGTGGTCGCCGCCGAATCGACCCGATTCGGGCAGATCGAGGTAGCCCGCGGCATCCTGCCGTTCGGCGGCGCGACGATTCGGTTTCCGCGCGCGGCCGGCTGGGGCAATGCCCTGCGCTGGCTGCTCACCGGCGACCTGTTCGATGCCGCCGAAGCGTATCGTTTGGGCCTCGTGCAGGAGATCGTGCCCGACGGCACCCAGTTCGACCGGGCGCTTGAGCTCGCCGAGAAGATTGCCGCCCAGGCGCCCCTCGCGATCCAGGCCACCCTGGTCAACGCTCGCCTGGCGCAGCGGGAGGGGGCGGCATCCGCCGAACAAGAGCTGCAGCCGGCCCTCGCCCGCCTGGTGCAAACCGAGGATTCCCGCATCGGCATGCAGTCCTTCCGGACCCGAACCCCCGCCGTCTTCGTCGGCCGCTAGCCCCGAGCGCACCCTGTTCTTTGCCAACCGGGCCCGCCCCCTTGCATAAGGTCGGCCCGGACACGCTGGGAGGCTCTTACTCCCTACGGGGATGGCTGAAACCCCCAGTTCCGTCATAACGGCAGCAGCAACGCGCACGTCGACCACAATACGTAAATGACCACCGGTATCGATCTCAATGAGTGAGCGAGCGAGCATGACTCATCGAGCCAGTGCAGACGAGACCGCCTCGCGGTCAACGTGGGCGGCACGAATTCTTCGCCGGAGAGCCCGCGGATGCCCCAAGACGTGCCGGCAGCGACGCCGCTCGCCAGAAAACTCAAGGTGGCAACCCTTCGCGTCGGGGTAGGCTGCTCAATACCGCCGTCACCTTAGTCAAGGAGAGTCAATGTCGAGTCAAAGCTACGACGTCATTGTGATCGGCGGCGGCGCTGTCGGCGAGAACGCGGCCGACCGCACCGCGCAGGGCGGCCTGCGCACGGTCGTCGTCGAAAACGACCTGGTCGGCGGCGAATGCTCGTACTGGGCCTGCATGCCGTCTAAGGCACTGCTGCGCAGCGGCGCCGCCCTCGCTGCGGCCAAGCGAGTGCCGGGTGCTGCCGAAGCCGTCACCGGAACCGTCGACGTGCGCGCCGCCCTCAAGCAACGCGATTCCATCGCGAGCCATTGGAAGGACGACGGCCAGGCGAAGTGGCTTGAGTCGGCCGGTATCGACTTGGTGCGCGGCCACGCCCGCCTCACGGGCACGAAAGAGGTCACCGTGACAGCCGTCGACGGAACCGTGACCGTGCTCACGGCCACGCACGCCATCGTCGTCAGCACCGGTTCGGCGTCACTGTTGCCCGACATTCCGGGCGTCCAAGACGTCGAACCGTGGACCAGCCGCGACGCGACCAGCGCCCAGGAGATTCCGCGCCGCCTGGCCGTGATCGGCGGCGGTGTCGTCGCCGCCGAGATGGCCGCCGCCTACGCATCACTCGGCTCGACAGTGACGGTCATCGCGCGCAGCCCGCTGCTCGGCGGTCAGGAACCCTTTGCCGGTGAACTTGTCACTGCCGCCCTGCGGCGCAGCGGTGTCACCGTCCTCGTCGGCCGGTCCACCACCGAAGCCCACCGCGCAGCGGACGGCACCGTCGTGCTCACCCTCGATGACGACAGCACCGTCAGTGCCGAGAAAGTGCTCGTGGCCACTGGTCGAATTCCACGCACTCACGACCTGGGCCTGGAAATGGTCGGTCTCGAACCGGGCGACTGGCTCTCCGTCGACGACACCATGCTCGTGCAGGGCGATTCCCCCGTGCTGGCCGGTGACTGGCTCTACGCCACCGGCGACGTCAATCATCGCGCGCTGCTCACCCACCAGGGCAAGTACCAGGCCCGAGCAGCCGGTGACGCGATCGTGACCCGCGCGGCTGGCAGCCCGATCGACACGGCGCCGTGGGGCGCTCACGTCGCGACCGCCGACCACGCCGCCGTGCCCCAGGTCACCTTCACCGACCCGGAGGTAGCCTCGGTCGGGCTGACCGCGGCATCCGCTGTGAAGGCGGGGCATCGCATCCGTATTCTCGATTACGACCTGGCCAACCTCGGCGGTGCCTCCGTGCTCGCCGTCGGCTACGTCGGCAAGGCGCGCGCGATCGTCGATCTCGACCGCGAGGTTCTGCTTGGCGTCACCTTCGTCGGGCAGGATGTAGCCGAGCTGCTGCATTCCGCCACGGTCGCCATTGTCGGCGAGGTACCTATCAACCGGCTGTGGCACGCCGTGCCGAGCTACCCGACGCTGAGCGAGGTCTGGCTGCGCTTGCTCGAAGCCTACGGACGCCCCGGGTTCACCGACAACGACACCGACACCAAGGACGAGAACGAGGACGAGAACGAGTAGCGGATGCGGCGCATCCTCTTTGATTCAGCCGTTAGCCGTGCCGGTTACCTGTACGCAACCGCGTTCGGGCTGGTCTGGGGCTCGATCTGGAGCACCGGCCGAGTCGAGCGCAGAGCTGGCCTGTACGTGTTTCGCGGCATGCCGCCCTGGACGTTCGGACGCGGCGGCTCGTGCGTCGGCGGCTGCTACCTCACCAATCAGAACGTCACCACGGCCGTGCTCGAACACGAGGCCATACACAAACGCCAGTGGCAGCGCTTCGGCATGGTCTTCCCGCTGCTGTACGCCGTCGCCGGGAGCAATCCGCTCAAGAACCGCTTTGAGATCGAAGCCGGGCTGAAAAAAGGCGGCTACATTCGCTAGTCCGACCATTGTGGTTCGTGACCCACGACATCCGTCGCCGGGACGCAGCGCACACAAAACCGCCCGGCCTGCGAACAAGCTGGGCGGTTTTGTGTGAAGAAGTGCTACTGCGCGGTGACGTAGTCAGCGTCGATGGCGGCAGCCTCGGCGAAGACGGCGAGGTTAGCACGCAGCTTGGCGCCGAGGTCGGCGTCAACGCTGGTCCAGTACATGATGGCCCGCTCGGTAACCTCGGGGCGGGTCACGCCGCTAATGGCCCCGGTGATGGTGTCGAGGAACCGCGCCTTGGCAGCGTCGTCATAGACCTCGCGGTAGAGCGTTCCGGCCTGGCCGAAGTCGCTGTCTTCACTGCGCAGGGTCGCGGCGGCGCGCAGCAGCGTTCCATCACCTTCCCAGGCACCCTCGCCAGCCGCAGCCGGGTCGGCGACGGGGCCCCCGAGGGAGTTGGGCGCGTAGTTCGGCACGCTCGGCGCGTTGAAGTGGTGACGCTGCGCTCCGTCCTGCGAGTAGTTGTTGACCGGGCTGACCGGAGCGTTGATCGGCAGTTGCGCATAGTTGGTTCCCACGCGGTAACGCTGCGCGTCGGGGTAGGAGAAGATGCGCGCCATGAGCATCTTGTCGGGGCTCGCGGCAATTCCGGGCACGAAGTTGGCGGGCGAGAACGCGGCTTGCTCGATCTCGGCGAAGAAATTCTCCGGGTTGCGGTTGAGGGTGTGGGTGCCGACTGGAATGAGCGGGAAATCGGCGTGCGGCCAGACCTTGGTCACGTCGAACGGGTTGAACCGGTAGGTGTTGCCCTGCTCGTAGGGCATGACCTGCACGGAGACGTTCCAGGACGGGAAGTTTCCGGCGGCAATGGCCTCGGACAGGTCGCGACGGTAGTAGTCGGCGTCAGCTCCGGCTAGTGCCTCGGCCTCTGACCCTTCCATCTCGACGTTGCCCTGGTTGGATTCGAAATGGTACTTCACCCAGAAACGCTCGCCGGCCGCGTTGATCCACTGGTATGTGTGCGAGCCGAAGCCGGGCATTTCACGCCACGAGTGCGGCAAGCCGCGGTCGCCCATGAGGTAGGTGACCTGGTGGGCCGACTCCGGGGAGAGGGTCCAGAAGTCCCACTGCATGTTCGCGTCGCGCAGGCCGCTGCCCGGCAGGCGCTTCTGCGAGTGGATGAAGTCGGGAAACTTGATGCCGTCACGAATGAAGAAAACCGGGGTGTTGTTGCCGACGATGTCGTAGTTGCCCTCGGTCGTGTAGAACTTGACCGAGAAGCCGCGCACGTCGCGCCAGGTGTCCGGGCTGCCCTGCTCGCCCGCCACGCTGGAGAAGCGCTGAAGGGTGGGGGTGACGGTGCCCGGCTGAAAAACGGCCGCGCGGGTGTACTTCGAGACGTCGCCGGTCACAACGAACTCGCCGTGCGCTCCGCCGCCCTTGGCATGCACGATGCGCTCCGGAATGCGCTCGCGGTTGAACTGGGCGAGCTTCTCGACTAGGTAGCGGTCGTGCAGCGCGGTGGCGCCGTCGGCGCCCACGGTGAGGGAGTGCGCGTCGCTGGCGATGGGCGTTCCCGTCTGGTCGGTAGTGGGCTTATTAGTCATAATGCTCCTTGGTGTGGATCAGCAACGCGAGGTTGACGGAAGTAAAGTCAGGGGTGTGCGGTGTCGAGCTGGCACTGGGCGCACAGGCCCCAGTAGATGACCTCGGCGGCGCGCACGTCAAAACCGAGCGCATCCGCCGGGGTGAGGCAGGGGGCATGACCGATGGCGCAATCCACGTCGTGCACCACATTGCAGCGGGTGCAGACGATGTGGTGGTGATTGTCGCCGACCCGGCGTTCGAACAGGGCAGAAGAGCCGGCCGGTTCGATCTTGCGCACGAGTCCGGCGGTGCCGAATGAGGCGAGTACCCCGTAGATCGCCTGCAGCGAGGTTCCGGGCAGGTCGCTGCGTACCGCCCCGAACAGGGCGTCGGCGTTGGAGTGCGGCATATCGGTGAGGGCGCGCAAAACCGCCAGGCGCGGCGCGGTCACCTTGAGACCAGCCGAACGGATGCTGTCGGCCAGCAACCCAGCGTCGGCTGCGGCCAGGCGCAGGCCCGCGGTCTCATCGCTCGGATCGGACTTCGTCATGCTCCGACCTTAGCATTTGTTTTGAGTAATTCAAAACAATTCGGACAGATATTTAGCTAGCTAGGATAGCAATTATCGAAGTTCTGGAGGAACTGTGCTTGCGATCACGCGTTTCATCACCGGCAAACGTACCGCCTGGGCGGTACTGCTCGGAACCGTCGTGGCGGTCGGTCTACTGTTCGCGCTGCTCCCTGCCAATGAATCCGAGGATTTTCCGGCGGCCGGCCTGCCGGAGACCAGCCAAGCCGCGCAGGTCACCGAGCTGCTCGCCGAGTTCCCCTCTGCCGACCAGACCGCGGCGATCGTAGTATGGAGCCGGTCCGGCGCCACGCTCACAACGGCCGACCAAACGGCGATCACCGCCGCGGCAGAGCAGCTCGGCGCCGCGTCGATCGCCCCGCGCGCGACCGCACCGCAGTTCAGCGACGACGGCCAGGCTGCACTGAGCGTGGTGCCGCTGGAAGCTGCGGGCGCGACGCCCGACGTTGCGAAGACGGCCAACGACATCCGTTCAACGGCGTTAAACGCGCTGCCGAGCGGGCTGACCGCCTATGTCACCGGGCCGGTCGGCTTTCAGGCCGACGTCACCAACGCCTTCGCCGGAGCCGACTTTCGCCTGCTTCTAGTGACCGTGATCGTCGTGGCGGTGCTGCTCATCGTGACCTATCGCAGCCCGGTGCTCTGGATCGTGCCGCTCGCCGTGGTCGGACTTGCCGACGGCCTCGCCGGCAAGGTCGCTGGGGCGCTGGCCGAACCACTCGGTTTCGCTCTCGATGCCTCGATCTCGGGCATACTTTCGGTGCTCGTGTTCGGCGCCGGCACCAACTATGCCCTGCTGCTCGTGGCCCGCTACCGCGAAGAATTGTTACACACCGAGAACCGCAACGTTGCCATGCGCACCGCTGTGACGAGCGCCGGCCCGGCCATCGCTGCCAGCGGCGGAACCGTTGCGCTGAGCCTGGCAACCCTGGTTTTCGCCGAACTGGCCGGCAACCGCGCGCTCGGCATCGCCTGTGCTATCGGTGTGCTCATCGCCATTCTGTTCGCACTGCTCGTGCTGCCGGCCGCGCTCGTGGTCTGCGGGCGCGGCCTGTTCTGGCCGTTCATTCCGCGCGCGGCGGACGAGACCGCGCCGGTACGCACCGGCTTCTGGACCAGGCTCGGTCGCAAGGCGGCCAGGAATCCGGTGATCATCACGGTCGTGTCCGTTCTCGCGATCGGCAGTCTGGCGTTCGGGCTGAACGGAGCCGCCGTCGGGTTATCCCAGGCCGATCAGCTGCTCGGCAACCCCGAGTCGGTCGTTGCCCAGGACATCGTGAAAGAATCTTTTTCGGCGGGGCTGACCAGCCAGACCGTCGTGCTGACGCTGGATGCGGCCTCCGCTGACACCGTGGCCGTGGCCCGGGGCACCGACGGGGTCTCCGCGGCGGTAGCCGGCGAGAAGGCCGGCGGTCTGACCCGCATCGACGTCACCCTCGAAAGCGAACCCGGCAGCGACACGACTTTTGCGACCCTCAGCCAACTGCGCAATAATTTAGCGGATACTCCTGACGCGGTCTCGCAGGCGCTGGTCGGTGGCAGTGATGCCACGTCCCTCGACACGAAAATCAGCGCCGAACGGGACCAGGCCCTGATTCTGCCGCTGATTCTGGGCATCGTGTTTCTAATCCTGACGCTACTGCTGCGCTCCCTCGTGGCGCCGGTGTTGCTCATCGCCACCGTGCTCGGCACGTTCTTCGCCAGCCTGGGAGCTTCGAACCTGATCTTTCAAAACCTGCTCGGCTTCGCCGCGTTCGACACCAGCGTCGTACTGTTCTCCTTTCTCTTCCTGGTCGCCCTCGGCGTGGACTACAACATCTTTCTGACCACACGAGCTCGGGAAGAGGCCAAGCGCTACGGCACGCGGGAGGGCATGGTGCGGGCGCTGTCGTCGACCGGCGCGGTGATCACGAGTGCCGGAATTCTGATCGCGGCGGTGTTCGCCGTGCTCGGGGTACTGCCGGTCGTGGCCCTCACCCAGATCGGGGTGATCGTCTGCATCGGCGTGCTGCTGGACACCCTCGTTGTGCGTACAGTGCTCGTACCGGCCCTGGTCTTTCTGGTCGACGACCGGTTCTGGTGGCCGTCGCGGCCGGTCGCGACGCGCCGGTAGCCTACGCTGGGTCGGGCGGCACTCGATCCTGCCAGCGGATGCGCCGCTCGAGCTGCGCTCCGAGCGCCAGCAGCGTGGCCTCGCCGCCGGGTCGCCCGATGAGCTGCACGCCCATCGGCAGGCCGTCGTCGGTCTGGTACACCGGCAACACGATGGCCGGCAGCCCGCTTACATTGATCATCGAGGTGAACGGCGTGTACTGCACCTGTTGGGCGAAGTTCGCCTCGCCGTCGTAGGCGTCGTACCAGCCGACCGGCCGCGGCGTCAGCGCCATCGCCGGGGTCAGCACGGCATCGAATCTGGACAGCTGGTGAATGAACGAACGCTCGAACGCGTTCAATGCGGCGAGCGCTTCGGCGAGTTCCCGGGCGCCGAGGGCACGACCGCGGGCGAGCAGCCACTGGGTCAGCGGTTCGAGGAGCGCGACCGCGGCGTCGGTTTCGGCCGGGATAGTCGCCGCACCCGCTTGCCAAATCGTGCGGAACGCCGGCGCATAGCTCGAGTCGGGCACGAGGGCCGCCTCTTCGAGGCCGTGGTGCAGCGCCGCGAAACCGGCCACGGCGAGATCGAGCGCGGCCTGGGCTTCGGGCGCGATCGTGATCTCGTAGTCGTTGTCCCAGGCCGATGTCGTCATGACGCCGAGCTGAAACCGTCCATCGCCGCGAACCGCCGCGGCCAGGAGCGGAGCTTCGTCTCCAGGGGCCCGCAGAGCGTAGTGGTGGTCAGGGTGGCCGTCTCTCGGCGCGATCATGGCATCGAGCAGCAGGGCGGCATCCGCTACCGTGCGTGCGAGCGGGCCTCCGACGGCGAGACCACCGAGCTTGTCGATTCCGGAAGCGGACGGCACCCGCCCGCGGCTCGGCTTGACTCCGACCAGCCCGCAGGCGGCCGCTGGGATGCGGATGGACCCGCCGCCATCGGAGCCTGGCGCGAACGGCAACAGCCGGGCAGCGACCGCGACGGCGGCGCCGCCGCTCGATCCGCCGGCGCCGAGGCCCAGGTTCCACGGCGTGCGAGCCGGCGGTGCGGCGAGGCTTTCGGTGTAGGAGGCGAGGCCGAATTCCGGCGTGTTGGTCTTGCCGAGGCTGACTCCCCCGGCGTCGTCGAGGGCCTGCACGAGCTCGTCCGACTCATCGGGCACATAGTCAGCGAAGAGGCGGGAGCCGAACCGCGCTGGCACCCCGGCACGCAGGTACAGATCTTTATCGGCGAACGGGAGGCCCCAGAGCGGCGCGGTGCGCGGCGTCCGCTCTTCAACGTATCGGGCCCTGGTCCTGGCCGCCTCCGCCGTCACCGTGACAAAGGCACCGAGTGCCGGATTAAATTTCTCGATGCGGGCAAGGTAATGCTCGGCGAGCTCGCCCGGGCTTATTTCGCGGTTCTGCAGGGCTTGCCATTGCTCAAGGGCGGTCAGTTCGTGTGGATCAGCCATGACCCGAGCCTAGTTCGGCGACGGTCGCCAATCAGGCAGCACTGGCCGTGGCGGCACAACGAGGCTAGCCTCAAACCGTGGCCAGCGCTTTTTACAACCCCATCGGCACCACCGCACTCATTACCGGAGCGTCGAGCGGACTCGGCGTCGGGTACGCCCACGAGCTCGCCCAGCGCGGCGCAGATCTGGTACTCGTCGCCCGTCGCCAGGCCCGTCTCGAGTCCCTCGCGGTCGATCTCGCCGAGAAATACGGCACCGTTTCCACCGTGATTCCGCTCGATCTCACGGCAGCGGATGCCGTCCCTGAGCTGGTGCGCGACCTGCGCGAGCGAATGATCACCATCGGTACCCTGGTGAATAATGCCGGCTTCGCCACCTTCGGCACCGTGCTCGACTCGAATGAGGCCCGCGAACGCGAACAGGTCGCGCTCAACGTGCAGGCGCTGACCGCGTTGACCCATGCCCTTCTGCCCGACTTGGTCGAAACCGCCTCGCTGCATCCGCACGCTGCCGCGCTTATCAACCTAGCCAGCACCGCCGCGTTCCAGCCGGTGCCGTACATGGCGGTGTACGGCGCGACCAAGGCTTACGTACTCAGCTACACCGAGGCGGTCAGCTATGAAACGCGGGCGAGTGGCCTCAAGGTCACGGCCATCTGCCCAGGTCCCGTCGACACCGAGTTCTTCGAGGTCGCCCAGACCGGCAGCGGCAAGAAGGGCACACCGCTCACGGTCGACGCGGTCATGCGCGCCTCGTTCTCAGCGCTCGACCGCTCGGTCATGCCCTCGGTCGTGCTGGTCGGCGCCCGCAACGCTATCCTTGCGCGGTTCGCGAGCATCTACCCGCGACGTGCAGTGCTCAACGCAGTCGGCCGCCTGAACACGCCGCGCGGCACGCGCTGACGGGCTATTTGAGGCTCTTCTGCAGCAAAATGGTGCCGAGCCAGCGCTCGAACTTGAAACCGACCTTGCCCATACGACCGATCTCCTCGAATCCGAAGTCGCGGTGCAGCTTGATCGAAGCATCCGCTCCCTGATCCGCGATCACGGCGATGATCTCCTTCAAGCCGGCCGTCTTCGACCGCTTGATCAGCTCGCCGAGCAGCTCGCGCCCGAGGCCCTTGCCTGTGGACGCGGCCCCGAGGTAGATCGAGTTCTCGACCGTGAACCGGTAGGCCTTCTTCTGTTTCCACGGGCTGACCAGGGCATAGCCTAGAATCTGGCCGGCCGGAGAGACGGCAAGGATGAACGGCATGCCCTGCTTGTTCAAGTAGTAGAACTTGTCGCGCCACGCGGTGAGCGTCATGGCGTCCTCGTCAAAGGTGACCGTGCTGTTGGCAACGTAATAGTTGTAGATCTCGCGGATGTGCGGCAGATCGGTCGCCCGCACCTCACGCATCGTGTATTCGAACGGCGTCTCGACGGTGGCTTCCGGCCGCAGATGGCGGGGCAGCCGACGACGAGGCTCGTATTCTTCCTCAAGCACCGGGCACTCCCCTTTCTGGTTGATTCCAGATTACCGGAAGCTCCCAGTTCACCGGTGCAGCCCCCTGCTCGCTCAGCAGCCGGTTGGCGTTACTGAATGGCTTCGAACCGAAAAATCCGCGCCGCGCCGACAGCGGGCTCGGGTGCACCGACTCGTGCACGGGCGTGTCGCCGAGCAGAGGTTTGAGAGCGCCGGCGTCCTTTCCCCACAAAATCGCGACCAGCGGATGCCCCCGCCCGACCAGCGCCAGAATGGCCTGGTCGGTGACGGCTTCCCAGCCTTGCCGGCGATGCGAACCGGCCGCGCCTGCACGGACGCTGAGTACCCGGTTGAGCAGCAATACGCCCTGATCGGTCCAGGCCGAAAGGTCGCCGTGCTCGGGTCGTGGCAGGCCGAGGTCGGCTTCGTATTCGGTGTAAATGTTGCCGAGGCTGCGCGGAAGCGGTCGCACGTCGGAGTCGACGGCGAAGGCCAGGCCGATCGGATGTCCCGGGGTGGGGTACGGATCCTGCCCGACGATGAGCACCCGCACGGTGTCGAACGGCTGGCGGAAGGCGCGCAGCAGGTGCTCCGGAGCAGGTAACACCGCATGTCCGGCGGCCCGTTCGCGCGCCAGGAACTCGCCGATCCTGGTCAGGTCATCGGTCACGGGAGCAAGCGCGAGCGCCCAGCCCGGGTCAATGGCTCCACTCGCGGTGAGGGCGTGGAGGTTCACAATCTCACCCGGCCGACCGGGCGCTCCCGGCCAACCCGGCAGGTATCCGCTGGGATGGTGATTGCCGCGAGCTGACTCGGTGCGCGTGTTGGGGCATCCGTTGTGCAGGCTGTCATGCGCGCGTCAAGCGCCGATGGTGCTCACGAGCACGCCGCCATCGGCCTGGCTGACCTTCCAGATGCTGCCAGCGCCGAGCACGCGGAGTGCGCCCTCGCCGACCACGAGCACGGTGTTCTCGTCGATGGCGAGGCCGCCGTCAATCAGGCCGGCCTCGGTCGCCGCGATCAGGCGGGACAGGCTGCCGGACTGGGCAGCGTGCACGTCGACCGTGACGTCGAGCAGTCCGATGCCCTGGGCCAGGGTGATTTCGTCGAGCCCCTCCGAAACGTGCTCGGGCGTCACCTCGACCCCGCCGATGCGCCAGCCGCCGATCAGGGCGCGTTCGGCGGCGATCATGGCACCGGCCGAGAAGCCGAGATATGGAACGCTGGCCGACACCTGGCGGCGAATCTCGCCGGCGATTGGGAGCAGTGCGGCTAGGTAATCGGGGGTCACGCCGCCGCCGATGAGAATACCGTCGACCGTGCCCAGAGCGGTGAGGCCTGCGGTATCGCCGGGCGCGAGCACGGTGCGGCGGGTCTGCACACTCTCGCCGAGCGAGGCGGCCAGTTCCTCGGCGTGGGCGCCTCCCGGTCCGACCGTGATGATCGCCACGATTGGTTCGTCGCGGCTAGCCTTTGCGGCGTGAGCCACAACCTCGGACTGGAACGTTCCGAATACCAAGGCGTCGTGCGCCGGATCTCCCCCGCCGCCGACCAGGTGCACGCTCACGCGGTGACCTTCGTTTCGGTCGTGGCAGTGTGGTTGCGTGAGAGGGGCGCGTCAAGTGTCATTCGACAATGCTAACGAAAACAATGCGCACGAAATCAGTGTTCACGCTGGCACCGAAGCGTTAGCCACAATAAAGCGGATGCCGCACTGCCGGCCGGCAGCGCGGCATCCGCTTTGCAGAAAAAGTGCTACGGAACCTGGCGCTGATCGACCCCGTTGTACGCCGACAACGGGCGAATCAGTGCGTTGCTCTTTTTCTGTTCCATGATGTGCGCGGTCCAGCCGGTGATGCGTGCCGCGACGAAGATCGGCGTGAAGGTGAGGGTGTCAAACCCCATCAGGTGATAAGCCGGGCCTGAGGGGTAGTCAAGGTTGGGCAGAATCGCCTTGCGCGTCGTCATCGCCGTCTCGAGGGCTTCGTAGAGTTCGAGCAGTTCCGGCTTTTGGTAATGCTCGACCAGGGTGACGAGCGCCGCCCGCATGGTCGGAACCCGCGAGTCGCCGCTCTTGTAGACGCGGTGCCCGAAGCCCATGATCTTGCGCTTCTCGGCGAGCGCCTGTGCGAGCCACGGTTCGGCCCGAGCGGCCGAGCCGGCACCGAGGCCGATCTCGGTGAAGGTGTGCATGACGGCTTCATTCGCGCCGCCGTGCAATGCTCCCTTGAGCGCTCCGACCGCGCCGGTCACGGCCGAATACAGGTCGGACAGGGTCGAGGTGATCACCCGCGCGGTGAACGTCGACGCGTTGAAGGAGTGCTCGGCGTAGAGAATCATCGACACGTCGAAGGCGTTGACGACGACGAGTTCCGGCACCTCGCCGAAGGACATGTGCAGAAAGTTCGCCGAGTAGCCGAGGTCGTCGCGCGGTTCGACCAGATCGAGTCCGTGTCGGCGCCGTTGGTCATAGGAAACGATCGCGGGCAGCTGGGCGAACAGCCGAATCGACTTGGCCAGGTCGAATTCCGGCGACGGGTTCTCGGCATCCGGATCACTCGCGCCGATGACGCTCACTGCGGTGCGTACGACATCCATCGGGTGCGTGGTCAGCGGCAGCTCGTCGATGATGCGCTTGACCACCGGGTTCAAGTGGCGAAGCGACCGCTCGAGCGCTTCGAAGTCGGCGAGCTGCTGATCATCGGGCAGTTCGCCGTGCCAGAGCAGGTAGGCGACCTCCTCGAAGCTTTTCTTCGCCGCGAGTTCCTGCACCGGGTAGCCCCGGTAGAGCAGCGAGTTGGTCTCCGGGTTGACCTTGGAGACCGCGGTCGTGTCAACGACCACGCCGGTAAGGCCTTTATAGACGTGTGGAGCGAGAGTTTCCGTGTCAGACATTGTGCTCCCCTTTATACCTTTGACGAAATGTGCGGGTTCAGCGTGAAATTGAAGATACCCGAATCGAACTGGCTATACGACGCGTAGTCGAGCAACTCGTACAGGTCAGCCCGGTGCTGCATCTCGGGCAGCATCGTGGTGAGCGAGCCGGTCTGCTCGATCGCATCGAGCCCGCGCGCCGCCGACCCCATCGCGAGGCGCAGCAACGACACCGGAAAGATCACCAGGTTCATCCCCACGTTTTCGAGCTGCTGCACGGTGTACAGCTCGCCCTTACCGAATTCGGTCATGTTTGCCAGGATCGGCACCGAGACGGCCGCGCGGATCGTCTCAAACTCGGCCAGGCTGCCCATAGCCTCGGGGAAGATCGCGTCGGCTCCGGCGTCCTGCAGCTGCTTGGCCCGGGTGACAGCGGCATCCAAGCCATCAACGGCACGAATATCCGTGCGCGCCATCACGAGAAAGTTCGGGTCCCGGCGGGCATCGACCGCGGCGCGGATGCGCTTGATCGCGGTGTCGGCATCCACGACCTGCTTGCCGTCCAGGTGGCCGCAACGTTTCGGGTTGATCTGGTCCTCGATGTGCATGCCGGCAAGTCCCGCGTCTTCGAGGGTTTGGATGGTGCGTGCCACGTTCATCGGCTCGCCAAACCCGGTATCGGCGTCGACGATGGCCGGCAGGTCGGTCATCCGAGCGATCTGCTGCGACCGGCCAGCCACCTCGGTGAGGGTGGTCAGGCCGATGTCGGGCAGGCCGAGATCGGCCGAGAGCACCGCACCCGAAATGTATACGCCCTCAAACCCTTTCTGCTGGATGAGTTTGGCCGAAAGCGGGTTGAACGCTCCCGGAAAGCGCAAAATCTTGCCGCTGGACAGGCCGGCTCGCAGGGCAATGCGCTTGTCGGCGGCGGCGGCGGCGGCGTACAGCATTAGAAGATTCCGATCGGTGCGGTAATGGAGGAAAGCAATCCCGGCTTGGCCACGATGGTCAGGCCGCCGAGTTCAGCCGCGCCGAGCGCGGGCAGACGCTGGGCCAGGGCGAGAAAGCGTTCAATCTCCGACGCCTCCATGACCGGCGCGGCGAGCGTGCGGAACTTGTTGATGTACTCCGCGCGAGCGAAGGGGCGAGCGCCGAGCGGATGTGCATCAGCGACAGCGATCTCGTCCACGATGCGAGTGCCGTTGGCCAGTTCGATCTCAACGCGACCGCCGAAGGCCTTCTCGGCCGGGTCGAGGGAGTGGTACCGACGCGTCCACTCCTGGTCCTCGGTGGTCGTGACGCTCTGCCACAGGGCAATGGTGTCTGGGCGCCGGCTGCGCTCCGGGCTGTAGGAATCGACGTGGTTCCAGGTGCCGTCCTGCAGAGCGACCGTGAAGATATACGGAATGGAATGGTCGAGCGTCTCGCGGCTCGCGGTGGGGTCGTATTTCTGCGGGTCGTTGGCGCCGGAGCCGATCACGTAGTGCGTGTGGTGGCTGGTGTGTATCACGACGCTCGCGATCGCCCCCTCGACGAGAAGTTCGGGGTGCTCGTTGTGCAGCTTGCGGGCGAGGTCGATCCAGGCCTGCGCCTGGTATTCGGCCGAGTGCTCCTTGGTATAGCTGTCCAGGATGGCCCGCTTGATGCTGCCGGCTTTCGGCAGTGGCACGTCGTAGAAACCGTTCGGGCCGTCGAGCAGCCAGGCGATGACGCCGTCTTCGCCCTCATAGATCGGAGTAGGGCTGGTCTCGCCGCGGAGAGCCCGGTCGACGGCTTCGACGGCCATCTTGCCGGCGAAAGCTGGGGCGTGCGCCTTCCAGCTGGAGATTTCGCCTTTGCGGGACTGGCGGGTCGCGGTCGTGGTGTGCAGTGCCTGACCAACGGCCTGAAAGATGGTTTCCTTGTCGAGGCCGAGCAGAGTTCCGATACCGGCAGCAACCGACGGGCCGAGGTGGGCAACGTGGTCGATCTTGTGTGTGTGCAGGCTGATCGACTTCACCAGGTCGATCTGAATCTCGTAGCCAGTGGCGATGCCGCGAATCAGGTCGTTGCCGGTCAAGCCGCGGGAGGCCGCGAGGTGCTGGGCGACGGCCGTAATCGGCGGGATATTGTCACCGGGGTGCGAATACTCGGCGGCGAGAAAGGTGTCGTGATAGTCGAGTTCACGTACGGCCACTCCGTTGGCCCAAGCCGCCCATTCCGGGGAGACGCGGCGCGCGGGTGCCAGGCCGAACACGGTCGCTCCGTCACCACCGTTAGAACGCGGGTGAGCCAGGGCCTGCGAGCGAGCGGCGATCACGGGATGACGAGTTAGGCTGGCCGCGGCCACGGAGGCGTTGTCGATCACCCGGTTGATCACCATCTCGGTCACCTCTTCGGAGACGAGGGCTGGATCGGCGGCCACCTCGGCGATCTTCCAGGCCAGCTGGTCCTCGCGGGCCAGATTCTCGTCGCTCTTGTGAACTCGAACGTGGTGAAGCTGCACGATGGATCCCTTCGTTGGTTGGCCGGAGTCGTTATTCGACTACTGCGGCTGAATCCTCATCAATCGCCGCGAGAACGCTCACAAGGCTCTGGTGAAGATGAATATGGGTGGCATGGGCCGCCAGCGATGGGTCGCCGGCGATAATGGCGTCGATAATCAGCAAATGCTCCGCCGCTGCGGCACGGAGCCGCAGCGGATTTCTCCGAGCGAGGCGACGGATTCGGGCCAAGTGCGTGCGCACGGCGCGCAAGGCGCCGACGAGGAAGGGGTTTTCGACGGCGGCATCGACGGCATCTTCGAGTTCGTCGATCATCAAGTAGTACCGGTGCACTCCGGCGTCGCCTTGGTCGAGAAGCTCCGGGGCGCTGACGAAAGCCTTGCGCAGTTCGATGAACACTGTGGGCTCCCGGCGAGTGGCCGCCAGACGAATGGCCTGCACCTCGAGTGCCTGGCGCAACTCATAGAGTTCGAAGATGCTGTCGACGGAGATGTCGGTCACCTCAAAGCCGCGCCCGCGCCGCCCGACAACAAGGCCGTCGGCGATCAATCGGGCCACAGCCTCACGCAGCGGGGTACGCGAGACGCCGATACGTTCGGCTTGTTCGACTTCGAGCAGGGCGGCGCCGGGAGCGAGGAGCCCGTTGAGAATCTCCCCGCGCAGCTGACGGTACGCCCGTTCACTGGCGCGGAGCGGTACGTCCAACCCCAACATTGCGGTTTCTGTATACACAATCGCAATCCTATTCCACATTGCCGGGTTATATGCAATACTTCAACCACTCTTTGTATACAGAAGGTCTTCAATGAAGAAGGTGGACATGAACGGCGAATCAGGTGCAAGCTACCGGGAGGCGTGGCGACGCAGCATTTCGTCGACGGAAGCCTTCTGGCTTGAGGCGGCCGAGGGCATCGATTGGATCACGCAGCCCCGTCTGGCGCTCGCTCCCGACGGCCCAGCGACCGGCAGCTGGTTTCCCGGCGGCACGCTCAATACCAGCTACAACGCACTCGACCGTCACGTGCTGGCCGGCCGCGGCGCCCACACCGCGCTGATCTATGACTCTGCCATGACCGGCACCCGGGTCAAGCTCAGCTACCTCGAACTGCTCGGCCGCGTCGCCAGGTTCGACGGCGTGCTCCGCGCCAACGGCGTTGGCGCCGGCGACCGCGTCGTCATCTACCTGCCGATGATTCCCGAGGCCGTTGTCGCCATGCTCGCCTGCGCCCGCATCGGCGCGGTGCACTCAGTAGTGTTCGGTGGTTTCGCCGCAACCGAACTGGCCGTGCGCATTGACGATGCCCGCCCGAGTGTCATTGTCACAGCATCCGGCGGCCTGGAGCCTGGCCGCGCGGTCGAATACCTGCCACTCGTCGACAAGGCCATCGCTCTGAGCCAAGGTTCGGTGCACACCGTGATTGTGCGCGATCGGGACAGCATCCCCGGTTCCGCTGCTGACTACCAGAACCGTTCAGAAACGGATGCCGCCTGGCTCGACTGGGCAGACGAAGAGGCCAAGGCCGCGCCGGCCGATCCGGTAGCCCTGCGCTCCGAGGACCCGCTGTACATCCTCTACACTTCCGGTACGACCGGTAAGCCCAAGGGCATCATCCGCGATAACGGCGGCCACGCCGTCGCCCTGAATTGGTCGATGCGCAACATCTACGATGTGGGACCGGGCGACGTCTACTGGGCCGCGTCCGACGTCGGCTGGGTCGTCGGACACTCCTACATCGTCTACGCGCCGCTCCTGGCGGGCGCGACCACGGTCATCTATGAGGGCAAGCCGATCGGCACACCGGATGCCGGCGCCTTCTGGCGCGTGGTCGACGACTACAAAGTGAAGGTTCTGCTCACCGCACCGACCGCCATTCGGGCCATCCGTCGCGTCGACCCCGACCTGCTCGAGCTGAAGAACCACGACGTGTCGAGCCTGACCAGCCTATTTCTGGCCGGCGAACGGCTCGACCCCGAAACCTTCCACTGGGCCAACGACGGACTGCACTGCCCGGTCATCGACCACTGGTGGCAGACCGAGACCGGGTGGGCGATCTGCGCCAACCTGCTCGGCATTGAAGAATTGCCGACCAAGCCGGGTTCGGCCACCGTTCCGGTGCCCGGGTACGACATCGCCATCCTGGATTCCAGGGGCCGGCCAATCGACAAGATCGGCGAGGACGGCAACATCGCCATTCGGCTTCCGCTACCTCCGGGAACTTTGCAAGGCGTCTGGGGCAGCGCCGAACGGTTTGCGAGTTCGTACCTCACCGCCTTCCCTGGCTACTACGCCACCGGCGACTCCGGCCATTTCGACGCCGACGGCTACCTGTTCGTGATGGGCCGCACCGACGATGTGATCAACGTGGCCGGACACCGACTCTCCACCGGGTCGCTCGAAGAGGTCCTCGCCCTGCACCCTGCCGTCGCCGAGTGCGCAGTGCTCGGGGTACACGATGCCGTCAAGGGCCAGCGCGCCGCCGGATTCGTCACCCTCAAGGCAGGGATTACGTTCGACCACGACACCCTTACCGCCCAACTCGTCGCCCTGGTTCGGGAGCACATCGGCCCCGTCGCAGCGTTTCGCGACGTCACCATACTCGACCGACTGCCCAAAACGCGGTCGGGCAAGATTCTTCGTAAGACCATTCGACAGATCGTCGACGGTGAAGAATATTCCGTTCCCCCCACCATAGAAGACCCCACCGTTCTCGACGATCTCAAGCAAGCGCTGACAGCATCCGTCTTGTAAACCACCGATCGAGACTAATGCCCACCGTGCACCCCAAATTTTTCCCGAAACCCCTATTTTTCGTTCCCGAGGCAAGGAGGCCCCATGAGTGAAGCAGTGAAAGACGCCCCACCGAAGTCCATCATCGACTACGAGGCATTTGAAAAAACCCCCCGTTTTCTCGCCTTGAAGCGCGCCCGCAACAGGTTCGTCGTACCAATGGCAATCTTCTTTTTTGTCTGGTACATCGCCTACGTGCTCGCGGCCGCCTACCTGCATGACTTTATGGCGACGCCGGTCTTCGGCAGCATCAACATCGGGCTGCTCCTCGGCCTGGGTCAGTTCGTCACGACCTTCGCCATCACGATGACCTACGTGACCTTTGCCAACCGCAAGATCGACACCCGCACTGAAGAACTTCGCCTTGAACTCGAGCGGATGGAACAGCGATGAACGCACTGCACCTCCTGGCCACCACGGTCGAAACCGATCAGAACAACCCGGTCTTGAACATCTCGATCTTTCTGGCGTTCGTCGCGGTGACCCTCATCATCGTGATTCGTTCGGGCCGCAACAACAAGTCCGCCGCCGACTACTACACCGGTGGCCGCTCGTTCACCGGACCGCAGAACGGCTTCGCCATCGCCGGCGACTACCTCTCGGCGGCGTCGTTCCTGGGCATCGTCGGCGCCATCGCGATCAGTGGTTACGACGGGTTCATGTACTCGATCGGATTCCTCGTCGCCTGGCTCGTGGCCCTGCTGCTCGTTGCAGAGCTCATGCGCAACACCGGCAAATTCACCATGGCCGATGTGCTGTCCTTCCGGTTGAGGCAGGGCCCCGTGCGCGTGGCAGCGGCCACAACCACCCTGGCCGTCTGCTTCTTCTACCTGCTCGCCCAGATGGCCGGAGCCGGCGGACTCGTCTCGCTGCTCCTCGGCATCAACGACAAGCTCGGCCAGTCGATCGTCGTCACCGTCGTCGGCGCTCTGATGATTGTCTACGTGCTGGTCGGCGGAATGAAGGGCACCACCTGGGTGCAGATCGTCAAGGCGTTCCTGCTCATCATTGGTGCGCTCGCCATGAGCATCTGGGTTCTCGCCCTCAACGGCTTCAACCTGTCTTCACTGCTCGACAGCGCGGTTGCCGAATCGGCCTTCGGCGCCGAAATCCTCGCACCGGGACTAAAGTATGGCGCTAACCCGCTCGACTTCATTTCTCTCGCCCTCGCCCTGGTACTCGGAACCGCCGGCCTGCCCCACGTGCTCATGCGCTTCTACACGGTTCCCACCGCAAAAGAAGCTCGCCGCTCGGTCGTCTGGGCGATCTGGCTCATCGGTGCGTTCTACATCTTCACTCTCGTGCTCGGCTTCGGCGCGGCCTGGCTCGTCGGTGCAGACCGGGTACTCGCCGCCCCCGGCGGAGTGAACTCGGCAGCCCCGCTGCTCGCGCTCGAACTCGGCGGTCCGCTGCTGCTCGGCTTCATCTCAGCCATCGCCTTCGCGACGATCCTGGCCGTGGTGGCCGGAATCACCATCACGGCGGCAACGAGCTTCGCACACGACATCTACGGTTCCGTCATCAAAAAGGGGAAGGGAAACCCCGACGACGAGGTCAAGGTCGCACGTCGTACCGTCATCGTGATCGGTGTTCTCGCCATCGCCGGCGGCATCGGGGTGCAGGGCCAGAACATCGCCTTCCTGGTAGCACTGGCCTTCGCCGTCGCGGCGAGCGCCAACCTGCCGACCATTCTCTACTCCCTGTTCTGGCGTGGCTTCACCACTCGCGGCGCGGTCTGGAGCATGTACGGCGGACTGTTGTCAGCCGTGCTCCTGATCGTCTTCTCACCGGTGTTCTCGGGCACGGACACCTCGATGTTCGGTGCAGGCGTCGACTTCGCGATCTTCCCGCTGAGCAACCCGGGCATCATCTCGATTCCGCTCGGGTTCTTCCTGGGCTGGCTCGGATCGGTCACCAGCACCGTCAAGGAGAGCCCGAAGCTCGCCGCCGAAATGTCGGTGCGTTCGCTCACCGGTCACGGCGCCGAGAAGGCCGTGGAGCACTAACCGCACGCAGTGACACGAACGGGCCGGCCAGGATTCGTATCCTGTCCGGCCCGTATTGCTGTGCTCACCTTCCGTCGGAGCTGTCCCTTTGTACGCTGTCGATCTCGGCGGGCTCGATCAGCGGATGGTGCGGGCCGCAGGCCCGCTCGCGTTGGCTGGTTATCGGACTCCCGCGCACCGGCGCAAGTTCCGCGAATTGGCGTAATTCCCGTGTGGCTGGAACGCTCTGGCGAGCCGGCCCGACTGGACTACTCGCGTACTTTGAGCGGGCCACGGGCGATGCGGGTCGGTGCCGCCTGGGCGACCGGCTTGATCACGATCAGGTCGAGGTTCACGTGCGCCGGGCGCTCAACGCTCGACACGATGGTCTCCGCGATGTCCTCCGCCGACAGCGGATCTGGCACGTTGTCGTAGGCCGCGAATGCCTTGTCGGCGTCACCGTTGAAGCGAACCAGACCGAACTCATCCGTTTTGACCATGCCCGGTGCGATCTCGATGACCCGAATCGGCTCGCCGGAGAGCTCGAGACGCAACACTTCGGTCATCGCGTGCGCGGCGAACTTGGCCGCGTTGTAGCCGCCGCCGCCGAGATAGGCAACGTGCCCGGCAATTGAGGTGACGGTGACGATATCGGCCGACCCCGCCCCGGAGTCGATACCGGCGCGCAGCAGCGGCAGGATGGCCGTGGTGACCCGTTTGACGGCAAGCACGTTGATCTCGAACATCCAGGCCCAGTCTTCGATGCTGCCGGCCTCGACCGTGTCGAGTCCCTTGGCGCCGCCGGCGTTGTTGACGAGGGCGTGCACCGGGCCGCTGGCGGCGAGGTAGTCACGCAGGGCGTCGACATCCGTTTGCATCGTCAGGTCCGCGGTGAAGGCATCCGCTCCTGTCTCGGTCTGCAGCGCAGCCAGGCGGTCAGCACGCCGTGCGACACCCACCACATTCCACTCGTGCTCCCGGAACAGGCGCACGGTCGCCGCTCCGATTCCCGAACTTGCTCCGGTCACAACCACTCTTCGAGTACTCATTTCTCCATTGTGGCGGGAGAATGGGTTCAATGAGCGCATTGGGCACCGCCACTACTCACCCGCAGAAGCGTCGCGTTCCCCTCTGGGACAACGCGCGCTGGATCGCGGTCACCCTCGTGGTGATGGGCCACGCGATCCTCAAACTCATCGGCGAAGCGGATGTCGCGTACGCGCTATACCTGTTCATCTACGCCTTCCACGTGCCGGTTTTCGTGGCCGTCAGCGGGTATTTCGCCAAGTCGGGCTCGCCCGACGCGCGCCAGATGCACCGGCTACTCACCGACATCATTTTTCCGTACGTCATCTTCGAGACGATCTGGACGGTGCTTCGCTGGATTCTCGGCGGCAAGTTCGTGCTGGACTATTCCACCGCGAGCTGGACCCTATGGTTTCTGCTTGCGCTGCTGGTCTGGCGCATTGCCCTGCCCTACCTCGTGGTGCTGCGCTATCCCCTCCTCATCAGCATCATCATCTCGATCGGGGCCGGCTACCTGCCGAATATCGACGGAACGTTCACCCTCTCCCGCACCCTCGGGCTGCTGCCGTTTTTCGTGTTCGGCTGGAAGCTGCGCCAATGGCTGTTGACCGACAACTGGCTCGAGCTCCGTGCTGGCCTGGTCTGGCGCTGGCGAACCGGGGCACTCGGGCTGTTCGCCCTGCTCTATCTGCTGATCGGGCTCAACATCGACACGCTGCGCACCCTGCAAGTGCGCCGCTTTCTGCTCTACGACGAGGCGTACGCGACGTTTGAGTATTCCGAGTTTTGGGCCGGCGGAATCCGTTTGGCCGTCATGCTGCTCGCTTTCGCACTCATCGTGGCGTTTCTCCTGCTGATTCCGCGGCGCACGACCTGGTTCACCGCGGGAGGCGCGGCGACGATGTATGTCTACCTACTCCACACAGTGGTGCTGTACCCGCTGCGCGAGATGGGTGTGCTCGATGGCCCACAGCCGGGTTGGGTATTGCCGGGCATGCTCGCGCTGAGCATCGCCATCTCAATCGTGCTGTCGATGTCCGTCGTACGACGGCTGTTTCGGCCCCTGGTTGAGCCGAGGGCGCGGTGGCTGTTCCGGTCGACGGCGGCCACACCGACCGGAACGATCGTGCTGCCGCAGCTCGATCGCAAGTAGCCGCCCGCACAACATGACGTTGTGTTTCGCTGCCTGTTGCACGGCCATGCGGGCCTCCTTATGATCGGGCCAGAGCGCCGGACAGTCCGCGCCGAGTGATCCGGAGGCCATCGTGACCGACAATTCTTCATCGTGGAAGTTTGAGACCAAGCAGGTTCACACCGGAGCGCACCCGGACCCGACCACCAACGCTCGGGCGACGCCGATCTACCAGACCACCTCGTATGTCTTCAACAGTGCCGAGCACGCCCAGAACCTGTTCGCGCTGGCCGAATTCGGCAACATCTACACCCGCATCCAGAACCCTACCCAGGCCGTCGTCGAGGAGCGCGTCGCCGCACTCGAGGGAGGCACAGCAGCGCTACTGTTGTCCTCCGGCCAGTCGGCATCCACTTTTGCGGTGTTGAACATCGCCCAGGCCGGCGACCACATCGTCTCGTCGAGCTCGATCTACGGTGGCACTTACAACCTGTTCAAGTACACCCTGGCTAAGCTCGGCATCGAAACCACCTTCGTCGAAGACCAGGATGACGCGGCAGAGTGGCAGCGCGCGGTTCGCCCGAACACCAAGCTGTTCTTCGCCGAAACCATCGGCAACCCGCGCATCAACGTGCTTGACATCACGCTGGTTGCCGATATCGCCCACGCCGCCGGCATCCCGCTGATCGTCGACAACACGATCGCGACGCCATACCTGATTCGCCCGTTCGAGCACGGCGCCGACATCATCGTGCACTCGGCGACGAAGTTTCTCGGCGGCCACGGCGCCATCATCGGCGGGGTGCTCGTCGACGGTGGCAAGTTCGAGTGGTCGAAGAACGTAGAGAAGTTCCCCGGCCTGACCGAACCCGACCCCTCGTACCACGGCGCGAGCTACACCAACGCGGTCGGCGATGGCATTGCCTACGTCATCAAGGCCCGCGTGCAGCTGCTGCGTGACCTTGGAAGCGCCATCGCCCCGGCGAGCGCCTGGCAGCTGATCCAGGGCATAGAGACGCTCAGCCTGCGAATCGAACGCCACGTGCAGAATGCCCAGGAAATCGCCGAGTGGCTCGACAACCACGACGACATCGCCTCGGTGAACTACGCCGGACTCCCCTCGAGCCCGTGGTACGCGGCCGCCAACAAGTTCGCGCCGCTCGGCGTCGGAGCGGTGCTGTCGTTCGAGCTCAAGGGCGGAGTCGCAGCCGGCCGGGCCCTCGTCGACAGCCTGAGCCTGTTCAGCCATCTCGCCAACATCGGCGACGTGCGTTCTCTGGTCATTCACCCGGCCTCAACCACGCACTCCCAACTGAGCCCGGAGCAGCAGCTCACAGCCGGCGTCACGCCGGGCCTGGTGCGGCTCTCGGTCGGCATCGAGAACGTCGTCGATCTGAAAGCCGACCTCGAGGCCGGCCTCGCCGCCGCTCGCGCCGTCGTCAAGCGCGACCGCGCCGACGCCTGACCCGCTTCCTTCGCCCGGGCGCACAACGTAACATGCGCCCGGGCCGTCCATTCGACCGACAGAATGGACGGGTATGGAATGGCAATCATCAGCAGACACGGTCCCGTCGAGCTTTATCACCGAAGCCCAGGCGCGCTCGGTACGTGGCAAGCCTCCGGCGACCGGCGCCTGGCGCGACGGTGACCCGGTGGGCAACCGACAGTTCGCCAATCTCGGCCGGCTGACTTTCGAGGCCGGCGGCAGCCTCCCCCGGGTACGTCTCGCCTACGAGACTTGGGGCACCCTCAATCCGGCCGGCGACAATGCCGTGCTCGTGCTGCACGCGCTCACCGGCGACAGCCACCTGGCCGGCGCCCCCGGTCCCGGCCAGGAGACCGGCGGCTGGTGGGACGGCATCGTCGGACCAGGCCTCGCCATCGACACCGACCGGTGGTTCGTCGTGGCGCCGAACATGCTCGGCGGCTGCCAGGGCAGCACCGGGCCGGCTTCGCTGGCTCCGGACGGTCTCGAGTGGGGCATCCGTTTTCCCTATCTCACCATTCGCGACCAGGTCAGCGCGCAGCGCGTTTTCAGCGACCAGCTCGGCATCGGCCGCTGGGCGGCCGTCATCGGCGGGTCAATGGGCGGCATGCACGCCCTGGAATGGGCGATCACCACCCCCGAGCGGGTCGAGCGTCTGATCCTTTTGGCCGCGCCGCCGATCACCACGGCCGATCAGATCGCCCTCAACTCGGTGCAGATCGAGGCGATTCGTACCGACCCGGCATTTCGGGGCGGTGATTACTACGATGAAGCAGATGGTGACGGACCGACGCGCGGGCTGGCCCTCGCCCGCCGTATGGCCCTGTTGAACTACCGCAGCCCAGCCGAACTCAACGCACGCTTCGACCGTGGCTGGCAGAGCGGTATTAGTCCGCTCGGCGCCAACGGCCGCTTCGCCGTAGAATCGTATCTCGACTTTCACGGGAATAAATTCACCAGGCGCTTCGATGCCAACAGCTACATCGTGCTGGTCGAAGCCATGAATTCCCACGACGTAGGCCGCGGCCGCGGCGGTGTGGCGACCGCCCTTAGCCGGGTTACCGCCCGGTCCGTTGTCGTCGGTATCGACAGTGACCGGCTGTTTCCGGTCGATGGCCAACGCACCATCGCCGCGCACCTGCCGAACAATATCGATGGCCCCACCGCTGTGGTACTGGAATCCGGGTATGGTCACGATGGCTTCCTCATTGAGAACGAAGCGATCGGCGCCCAAATACGGCGGCTGTTGGACTAGGGAAAAACTGTCTCTGGGTCCCGCCCGGTATGGTGCAGATAGACATGTTCATCTCTCACCAGACAGGCACCCATGCAACGCATTATCAAGGAGCGCGACCGGCTCCTTCGCAGAGCGGTGCAGGCGGCCGGGTTGACCGGCTCGGCCACGACGCTGGCATGCTTGTTCGTACCCGGTGGCGTTGCCGGGGACGCGCGCATTGCGGCGGTGGCGCTCATCCTGCTGCTCGCAGCCGCGCAGTACCTGCTCGGCAGCACGGGCGCCCTGCGCTGGGCGGTGCTCATTGTGCTCTGCGGGGAAGGAACGATCCTGATCGTGGGTTTCGCGAGCCACCCCGGAGTTCCTCCCAACCTGATCGAGGAAAGCGTGATCGGCATGGTGGCGACCGCGCCGATGTGCGCGATCGCGGCGGTACTGATCACGAGCGCGCGTCGGCTGCTGATGCTCGGCTCCTTCTTCGTGCTGACCGTCGCGACCGTTGCCGTCGTCACGGTAGGCGCCCCCGACCGCGTCATCCTGCTCACCCTGACGGTGGCCATGTGGTTTTCCTTCACTTTGGCTTCCTGGTGGATCGCGCAGAGCGTCCCTCGGGTGATGCACCGCATCGCCGCGATCGGGCGTGCCTACCGCGCCGAACGGCACGCCAGCGAGCTCGAGGCGCAACGCCGACAGGACGCCCGGTTGCTGCACGACACCGTACTCGCGACACTGACCCTGCTGGCCCATTCCGGGGTCGGAGTGAGCCCAGCGGCCCTGCAGAAACAGGCCGGCGACGACGCCCGACTACTGCGTCAATTGCGGCTCGGCGGCCTGCCGATGCCGAGCCGTTCCGGCGGGTATACCCTCGAACCAGCCTCGCTGCTGACCCTCGGCGACACGCTCGACGCAGTGCGTCGGCGCTTCGAGCGGATCGGTCTGACCGTCAACTG
Organism: Cryobacterium sp. Y62; assembly: GCF_002929785.1. Lineage (NCBI taxonomy): Bacteria > Bacillati > Actinomycetota > Actinomycetes > Micrococcales > Microbacteriaceae > Cryobacterium > Cryobacterium sp. Y62. Next base: position 28,375 of record NZ_PJJK01000088.1, read on the forward strand.
GCACGGCAGTGGGCAGGTGCAGTTGCCCAGCAACGTGCTCGATTCTTTTCTGCTCGCCCTCTCTGAGTGTCTCGAAAACGTGCGCCGCCACTCCGGGGTCGACCATGCCGACGTGACGATAACGGATGACGACGCCACCATTCGCGCGATGGTCACCGACACCGGGGTCGGCTTCGACCTTGGACAGGTCGGATCGGAACGGCTCGGCGTCGCCGAATCGGTCGTTGCCCGGCTGCGTGACGCGGGGGGCAACGCTCGTCTGTTTTCCTCGCCGGGTGCCGGAACGACGGTTGTTCTTGAGGTTCCCAAATGAGTCCACTGAGCGACACAGCACCCATTGATACCGTTCGCACGCGCGGTGTGGGTGCGCGCCTGCTGGGCGGGCCGGACGAGCGAAGCTGGCCGACATCATCCGCTGGCCAGACGACCAGGGCTGCGCTGTCGCCGCTGCGGTTTCCGCGATCGAGCCTGCGTGGTGACGGTCATTTCACCGTTTTCGGTTCTGATCAAAACGGTTTGGGCGCCCGCCACCTCGGTATCGGGATGAGCATCAGTGGGGCCGTCATCGCCGTTTTTCTGATTGCGCGGCTAGTGGTCGAGTGGGGCCAGGCCCCCACGCCCACACTGAGTATTGTGGCCTGGCTGTTACTAGCCGCAATCGCGGTCGGGGTGAACCTGGCAGTCCACGAGCTCTCCTCACGCATGCCCATGTGGCTGTTTCTACTCGCCCTCGGCCTCTGCGCGATCGTGGTCGCCCTCGACCTGGCCGGATCCATCGGAATTCCGGGAACGGCGGCCTTTCCCACCGCTGCCCCAGCCGTTGGCGCCTTTCTGCTGACGATTGCGACCCTGAGGGAATCTCGCGATATCACCCTGGCAGCGCTCGCCCTCGGTGTCTTCATGGGCGCTGCGACCCTGTTCGAAGCCCGCAGCGACGTGCTGACGCTGGGACCAGATATTCTCGGGGTCGCCCTTGCGGTGGTACCACCGGTGGTCGGCGCGAGCATTGTGCAAGCGTTTCGGCGCATGGTTCAGCGCGAGCTCGACCTCGTGCTCGTGCAGAGCACCGTGTCCCAGCCGCGATTTGCGGTCGGCATGCTCGCCTCGGAGCAGCTGGCCCGGCTCGACCTCGATGCGGAGACCCTGCTCGACGATGTGGCCCAGGGACGGACAGCGCTTCCGTTGGCCGCGTCGACGGCCACAACCGCTGCGTCGCTCGCCACCCAGTTGCGCCTGCACCTGATCGAGGGCCGCACCGAAACCTGGCTGCACCACGCGATCACGGAGAGTGAGTTTCTAGGCCCCGTCGTTGCCCTGAGCGACCCGACCGGGCTCGCCGGGCTGTTGTCGCCGACCCAACGCGAAGGGCTGCTCCTGACGATTTGGCTGCTGATCGGGGATACCCAGCGATCGGGGGCATCCGTTTCACTGCGGTTCGGACCGATTGCCCCCACACATGGGGTGGGGCTGCATCACCAGGTGCGTTTTCCGATGAAATTAACCACAACTGGGGTATCGCGGCGGCGTGTCGATCCCGAAACCTGGCAGGCGATTTCTGCGCTTGGTCCACACGTGGACTCCAATCGGGCCGGAAGCTTACGCGTAGACATCGAGTGCAGTGTGGACAATCCAGCTGATGCCTAGTATTAGGGATATAGACGATAAGGTGCACACAGTAGGAGGCAACACATGACGACGACACCCCGTCCCATCCGCTTGGCCCTTGTCGACGACCACAGGATGCTCTTGGGGGCGCTCACCGAGTGGATTCGAAGCGCCGCTGACGACATCGAGATGGTCGCGGCGGTGACGACCTGGCCCGAGTTGCTGACCCACCGCGAGTTTCCGGTGGACGTCGTGCTGCTCGACCTCGATCTCAAGGACAACATTCCGGTGTCCCTGAAGATTTCTACGCTCAAGACGACCGGAGTGAAGACGGTGCTCATGAGCACCTACTCCGAGCCGGCTCTCGTGCGCGAAGCCCTCGCCGCCGGCGCCCTTGGCTACCTCGTGAAGAGCGAGGAAGCGAGCATGATTGTCGATGCCATTCGTGCCGCTTACAACGGCAAGTCCTACATCTCCGCGGAGCTCGACTACGCGCTCAACTCGACTGAGAACGTCGAAGGTCCCCGCCTCAGCGCCCAGGAACGCCGCGTCATGGCGCTCTACGGCGCTGGTGAGCCGGTGAAGGCCGTCGCCTACCAACTCGGCATCTCCGAGGAGACCGCCAAGAGCTACCTGAAGCGCATTCGCGAGAAGTACCGCTTAGCCGGATACGACGTGGGTACCAAGGTCGCGCTGCGCAAACGCGCCATCCACGACGGCATCCTGCTGCAAACGGACTGACCTTCGTGTTGCCGACCGGCCCCATTTTTCGTAATGCGGGCCGGTTCGTTCGTTAACGCGGCTTCGATTAAGTGGATGCCGACGGGCACGCGCCGACATTAGCCCTTGCGAACGACGGGGATCAGCTGCGTGCCGTAGGGCACGTGCTGGCCGCGCAAGCGGCGCCGACGGTCGATGATGAAGGTGAGCAGGGTCAGCAGCACGCCGAGCGCGCTCAGGGCAACGCCGATCCAGACCGGGGCGAGGTAGCCGAGTCCAGCGGCGATAGCCACGCCACCGAGGGCCGCGCCGAGGGCGTTACCGACGTTGAGCGAGGAATGGTTGAGAGCCGCCGCGAGCGACTGGCTTTCGCGCGCGACGTCCATCAGTCGGGCTTGAATGGTCGGCGAGAGAGCGGATGCCGCTGCACCGATAAAGAACATGCCGATCACCAAACCGACGAGCGACTGCGCCGACAGGCCGAGTGTGACGAGCGCCGCGATGAGCACGCCGAACGAGATGTACATGGTGCGGCGCACGCTCCAGTCGGCCAGCGCTCCCCCGGCGAAGTTGCCGGCCGTCATGCCGAGGCCGACAACAACGAGAATGAGCGGTACCGTTGCGGCAGTGAGCCCGGTGATTTCGATCACCAGCGGGGCGACATAGGTGTAGACCGCGAACAGGCCGCCGAAGCCGATCGCACCGATCGAGAGCGTGATCCAGACCTGCAATTGGCTGAATGCTCGCAGCTCGGCGCGCATGGTGGCCTTGGGGTTGCCAGCCTGGAACGGCACGAACATGGCGACGGCCACGAAGGTGAGCGCGAAGATCGCGGCGACGACGAGGTAGGCGATACGCCATCCGCTCACCTGACCGATCCAGGTGATCGTGGGCACCCCGATGACGTTGGAGATGGTCAGACCGGAGAGCACGATGGCGATGCCACGCGCCCGTTTACCCGGACCCATCAGGCGGGCGGCGACAAGCGAGGCGATGCCGAAGTAGGCACCGTGCGGCAGCCCGGCTACGAAGCGGGCAACTAGAACGGTCTCAAAGGTCGGCAGCAGGGCCGAGGCGATCGTGCCGAGCGTGAACGCGGTCAGCAGGGCCAACAGTAGTTGTTTGCGCGGCCAGCGGGCCGCAGCGGTCGCGATCGTAGGCGCTCCGACGACGACTCCGAGGGCGTAAGCCGAAATCAGCCAGCCGACCTGTGCGTTGGCGGCATCCGGCGCCGCGGCATAGAGACCTGGCAGTAGGTCGGCGGCCAGGTTCGGCAGCAGACCCATGGCAACGAATTCGGTCGCGCCGATGCCGAACCCGCCCAGGGCAAGGGCGAGCAAGGCAAAACGAATACGGGTCGACGACAGCTGCGTCGACCCGTCAGGAGTGAGGGGCATGCAACAAGCCTAAGCCCCGGCCCGCTCGCACGGGTGATTCCGGTCTCACGAGGATATCGCTGGTGGCGTGACTCTCACAGGTGTCCCTACCCCGTCGTGCGCACGAGATGCCACCTCGAGTGTGATCGAGCGGGCTAACGGCACCTTGCGTGCGGATCAGGCATTAAGAGCGGTCTCCAGACGCTCGACTTTGCCGGTCAGTTCGCCGGCGTGGCCGGGGCGGATGTCTGCCTTCAGCACGAGGGAAACGCGCGGGCCGAAGGCGCCCACCGCCTCGGTCGCTGCCTTGATCACGGCGAAAACTTCATCCCAGTCACCCTCGATGGTGGTGAACATGGAGTCGGTGTGATTGGGCAGTCCAGATTCGCGGACGATGCGCACTGCGGCGGCAACCGCATCGTGCACGGACCCCTGCGAGTCGGCGGCGACGGACGGTGCGACAGAGAATGCTACGAGCATGATGGGCTCCCTAGGTGAGTGATTTCTTGGTGAGTGATTTCTCGGTGAGTGGTCTCTCGGTGAAACGGTCGCGAGCGGGCTGGCCTGACCTGCCCAGCCGGTGCAGCGTGAAGAGCGCCCAGCCGAGCAGCACGAATTCGAGCAGGTTGCGCATGGTCAGCACGAGAATCATGAGGGGATGGGCCACCAGCAGCCAGTCGTACAGGTACGGGTACACCAGCTGGGTGAGGGCGGCGAGCGCGAGCCCGAGCAGCGCCGCCGTGCGCCAGCCGCGCTCGTTCAGCACGAGCCCGAGAATGATCGGTGCGGCAAGCCAACTGATGAACTGCGGCGACCCCACCTTATTGACAGCGATGAGGGTCACGGTGAGGGCGAGGGTCAGCGGCGGAAAGACCGCCAACCAGCCGACTCCCCGGCGTTGGGCCCGCACTCCCAGCAGCAACACTGTGGCGGCGGCGAGCGCGAGCAGCGGAGTCATCGCGGCGCTTGCGGCGGCGGTGCCAGCGCCGGCGACCTGAAAGGTGAGAATTTGCTGGTCGTAGTAGATGAAGCTGCCGGGCACATTGAGTACGGCCTGCCACAGCCACTGCACAGCGATGGGCGATTCGATCTGGATCCCCCGACCCGCCTGCTCGCCCACGAAACTCAGCACGTGGAGGCTACTGCCTCGGCTGAGGCTGAGCGCCCCGGCCACGGCGACGACCGCCGCAGTAACGACGGCCGCAACCCCGAGCATCCGCCAACGCAGTTTGGACGCCACGAATAGGGCGGCGAGGGCGGCAACCGGCCAGATCTTGATCCAGGTCGCAATGGTCAGCAGCACGGTGCCCCAGAGCGGACGGCGTCGCAGCCACAGCAGGGCGACGATGCCGAGCGGCACCGTGACCGCATCGATGCGCAGGAGCGCAATGGGGCCGAGCAGGGCCAGAAAGATGAGCCACCACCACGCCGCGGGCCGATGCGAGCGCACGAGCACGAAAAATGCTCCGGCGTTCATTCCGGTCGCGAGTACGAACCAGGTACCGAGATAGGCCGGGCCGTCGAGGGCGAGCGCGCCGACGATGGGTACGAGCGCAAGCAGCGGGTAGACGAAATTCTCAGTGATGCCTGCGATATTGCCGGCCATGGCGTTCTCGGCCCAGCGCCGGTAGACCACTTCGACATCACCGAGCGGATACCCCGGCCCGAACAAGGCCAGAGTGATCAGCAGTAGATGCACGAGCACGAACGTCGACCACAGCGCGGCGAGCGAATGCCGCAGCACCGGCCACGCAGGCCACGCGTCGGTTGCCCTGTGGGGCTCGTCGTAAATTCGCACGCTTTACCTTTGCACAGCCGGAGGGCGCGCCGCGCCGCGCGGGCCGCCTACCGAGGAGTTTGTCGCCCGCCTTCGCCTCTGGCGCGCCGCGTTCAGTCTGCGGAGTGGTCGCCAACCCGCGGCATGGTCGTCGCAGCAAGCGGCTCGGTCGCCGCGCGGGCACCTCGGTCGTAGCGCGCTGCGCCAGCGCTATGAGGTGGAGCGAGCCCCTGGCGCGATGCCGGAGTCGAGAAAGGCTGCGACGGCCCGCGGCACGGCGTCGGCCACGTCGAGGGCTGCAATCGGACCCCCGGCGGAGGCTAGGTTCGCGGCTTCCGCGTGCAGGAGCGCTGCGGTGGCGGCGAGCGGAGCGAGGGAGGCGGCATCCGCTTCGAGTTGGTCAAAATGGGTCGCCAGCAGCGCCCCGAGAATTCCGCCGAGCACGTCACCGGACCCGGCCGTGGCGAGCCAGGCCGGCCCGGTCGACACGGTCAGACGGGCGCCCGCCGGAGAGGCAATGTGGGTGACGGCGCCCTTCAGCAGCACCGTCACGTCGAACAGTCGCGCGGCGCGAATGGCCCACTCCCCCGGATTGGCAGCGATCTGCGAGGCCGAGCCCGGCTTGGCCTCGTCCGCGAGCATCGCCGCCAGTTCGCCGGCGTGCGGGGTGATCACGGTCGGCCCGATCGCGCGCGACACCAGGTCGAGGGCGCCAGCATCGATCACGGTGGGCAAGCCCTCGGCGAGGGCTTGTTCGAGGGCGGTGGTGACGGCATCCGTTCTCGTTGACGCGTTAATGCCGGAGCCGAGCAGCCACGCCTGGACCCGACCGGGCACGGTCACGATCTCGGGGCGGCGCGCGAGCACGAGGTCTTGGGCGCGGCGCGGTCCGAGGTAGCGCACCATACCGAGGCCGGTGCGCACGGCCGCATCGACGCCGAGCACCGCGGCTCCCGGGTAGTCCTTGGAGCCGGTGCGCACGCCGAGAACGCCGCGCGAGTACTTATCGTCACCGGCCTGGGGCCGATAGATCCAGTCGCGGGCCTGTTCGGCCTCCCATTCGAGCCAGCCGCGCGGTTTCACCATGCACCAACGATAGGTCGTTTTGGTTTAGCACAATCACATCAGCGGATGCGGCGAGCAGTTGCCTTCCCAGCACATCTGGTCGGTGGGGCGGCCGGGGACTCCATGGCCGGTCGATTCTTCGCCAGCGCGCCCGAAACGGGCACGCGCTACGGTAACCGGCGTAGCGCTCACCCAGATCGGGCGCGGTCATCCGCTCGTGTGGCCGCGCCACGGCTGATTCAGGTCACGGCCAGGTCAGTCTTGGACGGTTGAATTCGCGGAGTCCTCGCGCTCCCGACGCGGGTGGCTACCGCAAGAGACGGTCTGCGACACCCAGAGGATATTGCCCTCGGTGTCCTTGAACCAAGCCGCACGATCTTCGTTGGTCGTCGCGATGCCGTTCTCGGTCTTCAATCCCGGAAAATAGAATTCCTCGGCGGTGACGCCCCGACCGCGCAGCACGACGACCTCGGCTTCGATATCGTCGGTGTCGAAACCGATCGCGGTGTTCGCCGCGGTACCGGCATTTTCGGTTTCGTACATCATGATGACGGCGCCTTTCGGGGTGCGGTAGAGCAGCCCCTCCACGCGTTCCTCATCGGATTCCATTCCGACCACGGCCGTGTCGGCGCCTTGGCGAGGCACGAGTGGCTCGCCGATCGAGGCGCGAGCTTGCGAGCGATCGAGATCCCTCCGTCACAGTTCGATCGCTCATACCTCGCGCCTCGACCAGCGCGGGCCTCGCGCCTCGGGCGGGCGCATCCGCTGATCAGGTGCACAAAATATAATAATCCATCAGAGTAGTGCCACAACAGAAATCCCAGTAGTGCAAAAGTGGGCAAGTGGGTGGCACCCGAAGTAGGGTCAAAAGTCGGCGTGCGCCGAAACCCTGTGACGACGATGCCCACTGGTGGTCGAGTCGGCATGGTCCCCTACTTGGAGGTCGCAGTGTCTGTAGCTTTTTCTTTTTCGCAAGGGGTATCGAAGCGGGTGGTGGCGGCATCCGTTGTCGGCCTGCTCGTGGCCAGCTCGGTCGCGCTGATCGCCGCTCCGGCGCAGGCCGCAACGACGGGATTCACCGCCGCAAACGGCATCGTCTACGGTGCAAGCGCTGACGACCTAACGATTACCGCCATTGACTACACCGGGTCGGAAAAGATCGTTGTGATTCCCGACACGGTCGAAGAAACAGGCACGACGTACACGGTCACCGCCATCAAGGACCATGCCTTTGACCGGATGGCCCTCACCGAGGTCACCATTGGCCAGAACGTGGTCACCATTGGCGAGGGGGCATTCGAGGAGAATTCCTTGACCGGGATCATCATTCCGGCGTTCGTGACGACCATCGACGCCTACGCGTTCAGCAACAGCGGTGAGTTTTCGTCAATCGACATTCCAGCGTCCGTGACATTCATCGGGTCAGAAGCTTTCACTGGGAATGGTCTGAGCACGATCACCCTGCATGAGGGGCTCATCGAAATTGCCGCTTGGGCCTTCGACAGCAACCCGATGACGGCGATCACCATTCCAGCCTCGGTGGAGACTATCGGCGAGAACATCTTCTGGGATGGCCACGTCGTAGCGGTGACTTTCGCTGGCGCAGCGCCGACACTTTTTGGCACTGACAACGGCAATCCGTCGCTGGGCACCACCGAGGGCTTGAAGGTGCACTACCTGTCGAAGTTCGGCGTTGACGGAGGGTTTACGACGCCGACATGGATGGGCTACACCACTGTGATCGACCCGATCGTGTCGTTTGACGTCACCGGGCACGACCCGATTGCTGAACAGCGCTTGGTGGCCGGCGACCTGGCCGTCGATCCTGAGCCGACGGACGCAGACTTCGATGGCTGGTTCACCACGGCAGACTTCACGACGGCGTTTGATTTTTCGGTCGCCCCGACCGACGATGTGACCGTGTTCGCGAAGTGGCCCCTGACTGATGTGGTTGCGCCTTCGTCGCCGACCCTGTCGCTTGACCTTGGCCTGGCCGTTGGCGACGTCGTCGCCGGCGCTCCGGTAACCGTGTCGGGCGCCGGACTGGCCGTCGGCTCGGACTACACCGTCATTCTGCGCTCCACCCCGGTACTGCTCGCTGGCGGAACGATCGACGCCTCCGGAGCGTTCACCGCTAGCGCGATTCTGCCGACCGGACTGGCGGCCGGACAGCACACCGTAACCCTGACGGGCACAGCCGCTGACGGCTCGGTCATCTCTCGCGTCGCCTACCTCACGGTCAGCGCAACCGGGACGGTCACCTACCTCTCTTACACCGCAGCGAATGCCGCCACGACCGTCACCGCCGCTTCCGCCACCACGGCACTCGCGACAACCGGATTCACGGCCGCGCCCCTCGGCTTCGCCGCCCTACTGCTGCTCATAGCCGGAGCCGCGCTCGTCGCCGCCCGACGTCGGAATGTTGCGTAAGGCATCCACTTGAGACGGCCGTCACCACGCGAATCACGCGGGTGGCGGCCGTCTTGTGCGTACTCGGCACGCTCGGGCCACTCGCCGATCGAGGCGCGAGCTTGCGAGCGATCGAGATCCCAGAGTTGACAGGTCTCTGTAATGGTTATTGGCTGGTCGATCGCCCGTGCCTCGCGCCTTGACCAGCGGAGGGGCCTTGCGCCGCGACCAGCGGTAGGCGGCGGCATCGTCGGAGCTGCGGCATCCACTCTGATATTCTCGGAAAATGACAGACGTCGATGCCGAGATTGGGTGCGATTAGCTGTGCGATAACTCGCGTTAAAAGATCAGTGATTTCGTACTTCGAGGTTAGACTGACTGCATGGCAACCCCGATTGTAACCGCCCAGAAGCCGGGCCTTCGCGCATACGAAGAAGCGGTTAGATCCACCCTGCCTGAGCTAGTCGTGAAGCTGCGCGACATCCTGGGCGTGCGCCTCGTTGCGTACATCGGCAATGTGAAATCGACGCGGCCTGTTACTGACTGGGCTTCCGGAGTTCGCGGACCCGGCGCCACCGACGCTGACCGTCTTCGGCTGGCGTTTCAAATCGCGCTCCTCCTGCGAGAGCGCAATGAGGCAGTCACCGTGCAGTCCTGGTTCAAGGGGATGAATCCCACGCTGAATGATGTATCTCCGGCACGCATGCTCCGCGAGGGCGCCCCCGACGAAGTGGGCCAGGAAGTGATGGCTGCCGCCAAGGCATTCGCGTTCATCGGATGACCCCGCCCGCCATAAAGATTCTGACCAACCCTGGTCGGGTGTGGCGTATCGGCTTCAAGCCAGACCCATAGGCGTGGACCGACTGGGCTCACGCTACCGATGAGGGGCGCTTCAACGGTCGGTGGGACGACCAATTGGCCGACTTTCGCACGCTCTACACCGGCGAGACCCTGCTGGCCTGCCTCCTGGAGGTACTCACCTAATTCCGCTCGGATCCGACTACCGTTAGTGAGCTCGACGAGATCGACGATCCGGATGCGCAGATTGCGTTGTATCCCGACGCGCCCGCCGGAACGGTCGGACATGGGCTGCTTGAGGAGCGCATCGCTGGAAGTGCAGATCAGAGTGGCCACTATTGCTTCGTTACGCACTCGTCCAGCATCGCCGCTATCCGGGCAGAATTCTCGTTAACGAAATCCGCCCTGTCGCCTCTGGATCTCGACGCCGCCCCTCTCAAGAACAGCAGCGCCCGAGCCCTCACCCGATCAGTTGCCCGCTGGCTCTATGAGCTCCGCGACATCACCAATGACGACCTGGTCGACGGTGTCGAGTTCCGCTCCCGCTTCGGCGACGAGCTCCTCGAACGTGGCGCGAAAGTACTTCGCGCAGAGTGTGCTCACGCAGGCGCATTCGTAGGCGTAGCCGTGGGCCACTTCCTCCGTCTACAGCTCGCACTGTTCTTAGTGAAGGCCGGGGTGAACCCGCTGCCGTGAACTTATGGGGGGCGAAGCGCTCGCCGATCGAGACGCGAGCTTGCGAGCGATCGAGATCCCTCCGGGAGCAAAAAAGCGCGCGCCGCAACTGAAAACCCAACCCAGTAGTTCGCAACGAAATCCCAGTACCATCCACTGAGGGCAAATGGGTAGCACCCGAAGTAGGGTCAAGATTCGGCGTGTGCCGAAACCCTGTGACGACGACGCCCACCGGTGGTCG